>NZ_JBSGYT010000004.1:0-223054 GCF_053610645.1 Streptomyces sp. NPDC054883
CGCTACCAGCTGCGCATCGCAGCCCGCGCCCGCGAACTCGTCGACCGCGGCACCCCCATCGAGGCCGCCTGCCGCATCGTCATCCTCGAAGACCAGCTCGAAGAGGCCCAGCGCATCAACGCCGAATACCGCCGCGCCGCCGAAGCAGGAAACCCGCCGCCCCCGGCCTGACCGCGGCCCGGACGGTCCGCGGCTCCCACCGCCCGGCGCGCATCCGGTGCCGCCTGCCGTGAACATCGTCACCCGTCAGCGTGAGCGGCGGGCGTGGAGGCGGGCGGCCTGACGGGTCAGGTGGTCGCGCTCGGCGAGGCTGGGTGCTCTTCGGGCCGCCTCGGCGTAGAGCCGGGCCGCCGTCGCCAGGTCGCCGTCCCGTTCGTGGAGGTACGCCGCCACCGCGGTGTGGCGGGGCAGCGAGGGGTCCAGCTCCGCGAGCGCCGCCAGGCCGGCGCGCGGTCCGTCGGCTTGACCGACGGCGACGGCGCGGTTGAGTCGGACGACCGGGCTGTCGGTCAGGCGCGCCAGCTCGTCGTACCACTCGACGATCTGCACCCAGTCGGTCTCCTCGGCGGTGGGCGCATCGGCGTGGAGGGCTGCGATGGCGGCCTGGACCTGGAACTCGCCCAGCCGGTCGCGGGCGAGGGCCGCCTGGAGGACGGCGACGCCCTCGGCGATCAGCCGCGTGTCCCACCGGCTGCGGTCCTGCTCGGCGAGCGGCACCAGGCTGCCGTCGGGTGCGGTCCGGGCGGCGCGCCGGGCGTGATGGAGCAGCATCAGGGCGAGCAGCCCCGCCACCTCGGGGTGATCGACGGCGGCCGCGAGCTGCCGGGTGAGCCGGATGGCCTCGGCGGCGAGGTCGACGTCGCCGGAGTAGCCCTCGTTGAAGACCAGGTACAGGACGCGCAGCACGGTGGCGACGTCGCCGGGCTGGTCGAGGCGCATTCCGGCCACGGTGCGCTTGGCCCGGCTGATGCGCTGCGCCATGGTCGCCTCGGGCACCAGGTAGGCCACGGCGATCTGGCGGGTGGTCAGCCCGCCGACGGCGCGCAACGTGAGCGCGACCGCGGACGACGGCGTCAGCGACGGGTGGGCGCACAGGAAGTACAGCTGGAGCGTGTCGTCCACCGCGGGCGCGGGACCGGGGGCGGGTTCCTCGTCCAGCCGGTCCTCACGCCGGCGGCGGGCGGCGTCCGCCCGGGTCGCGTCGAGGAACTTGCGCCAGGCGACCGTGACCAGCCAGCCCTTCGGATCCCGCGGAGGGCCGGCCGGCCGGCCGCGCAGTGCTTCGACCAGTGCGTCCTGCACGGCGTCCTCGGCCGCCGAGAAGTCGGCTCCGCGGCGGACGAGGACGGCGAGCACGCCCGGTGCGAGGCTGCGCAGCAGGGCCTCGTCCATCCCAGTGGTCACTCCGTGACGGTGGGGTGGCAGCCCAGGAACGGGCGCAGCTCGAGCCATTCGTGGATCGGCTTCCCGCCCGCCCCGGGGGCGGCCGACAGTTCTCCGGCCAGTTCGAGGGCGCGCTGGTGGCTGTCGACGTCGATCACCATCCAGCCGGCGATGAGGTCCTTGGTTTCGGCGAAGGGGCCGTCGGTGACCGGCGGGCGGCCCTCGCCGTCGTAGCGGACGAACGTTCCCTCGGGCGCCAGCGCCTGGCTGTCGACGAACTCGCCGCTCTCCTCGAGGCGGGCCGCGAAGTCGTTCATGTACTGCATGTGGGCCGAGATCTCCTCCGGCGTCCACTGGTTCATCGGCACGTCGTTGACCGATGCCGGGGCGCCACGGTAGTGCTTGAGCAGCAGGTACTTGGCCATCGCGTTTCTCCTCGGTGCTGGTGCGGCCCATTGTCGCCGCGTTCACTACGGGGACGGAGCCGGTCACGGCTTTTCGACATCGCCGCCCGACTGCTTTCGGGCCGCCCCGCGTGCGCGTCGTGGTGGTCGCGTCCGGGCACGGCCGGCACGTCCAGGCCCTGGTGACTCTGTGTACTGAAATTTTGGCATACGGTGACGCTCGCGGGTCATGCGCCCTGCCCGCAGCCGCGAGTTCCCCGTTGTCGAGCGGACCGGTGTGGCGGAACGCGTGGCGCCCGCCTCCGGGTTCGGGGGCGGGCGCCGTGGAGTGAGTGGGGCGGCCGGGGAGGAGTCCGGTTGCCTCTCTCACGGTCTCGCGGGGCGGGTCGCCGCTGGGCTCCGCCGCGCGTGTGTGTGTCAGCCGTTGACGCAGGTGTTGCCGAAGGCCGGGTTGAGCAGGCCGATGACGTTGACGCTGTTGCCACACACGTTGACGGGAACGTGGACGGGGACCTGGGCCATGTTGCCGGACAGGACGCCGGGGGAGCCCACAGCGGCGCCTTCGGCGCCGGCGTCGGCGGAGGCGAGGCCGGCGGGGCCCATGACGATGGTGGCCGCGGTGGCGGCGATGGTGAAGCTCTTCTTCACTGCGGACATGATGCGCTCCTCGGACATGCGGCGGGGGTGGGGTCCTGCCGGGGGCAGAACGTGGGCACCGTCCCCGGTGTGCAGGTGCACGCGCCCGGGGACGTTGCAGTGTCCTGTGCAACGGATCCCGGCCCCAGGACACGGCCCCTGCCCCGACCGGGCGGAACCGCCGCGGCCCCGGAGCGTACCGGGCGTACTGAACCACCGGGCTGGTGCCGCCGAGCGGATCGCGAACCGGAAAGCACGCCGCCGCGATGGTGCCCGCGTCCGCCGAAAATAGGTGGGGCCGGACGCCGCCTGCTTGGTAGCGTGCGGATCACCGTGACAGGCCGCTAGGAGGTGAGACCCGTGAACGCTGTTCTCAAGTGGGTGCTCCCCCTTTCCCGCACGGTGCGCGAGTGACATAGGTGTCCTCAGGAGTGCCCCGACCGACAAGGCACTCCTGAAAGGCCGTCATCATGAACACATCGCATTTCCCTTCGGGAGCCGGAGAGCGAGCGGTCCGGTTTCACGACAGGGCGCCGGGAGCGCGAGTACGCCGTGCCCACCGACCCGTCGGTGACCGGGCTCGGCGCGGTGCGACCGCCGTCGGCTGTGACGATCGTGCCCGCCGGCGAGGCGCACGAGGACCTGCTGCGCGTGCTGGACCGGGCGGTTCGCCACGAGGTCGGGGCCACGGTCGGCTGGCAGACGATGCCGGCCGAGGTGTTGCCCCGTCCTGTTGGGGTCACGATCGTGGACCCCTCGAAGTACGCGGTCGCGGAACTGTCCGGCCGGTACGTGGGGCTCATCCGGGTGGCTCCGGTCCCCCGAAGGCCGCGGATCGGGCTGATCGCCGTCCTGGCCGATGCGCAACGCCGCGGTATCGCGCGGGCGTTGCCGGCTCAGGCGTTGGGTTCGCTGCGCCGCTCGGGGGCCGGATCGGCGTGTTCCGAGGTGGACGAGTCCAATGCCGCGGCCGTAGCGCTCTTCGAGGGCGTCGGCGCCAGGTACACCGGCGCGAATCTGGAGTTGGTGCGCCGGTGAGGCGCCGCCACATCCCGGCGAGCCCCTGCTTCCACGTCATCGACTTCAAGGAATGAGTGATTTTGCCGAAGACACCGGGCGGTCTCGAAAGGGAAGGGACCGTCGTCGAATGCATGCGCAACGCCACCTTCACGGTGGAGCTGCAAAGCGGGCACAAGGTGCTCGCGCACATCAGCGGGAGGATCCGGAAGAACCACATCCGGATCCTGCCGTACGACCGGGTGCTCGTGGAGCTGAGCCCCTACGACCTCACGCGGGGCCGGATCCTCTACCGACACCGGACCTGAGCGCGATCACTCCCTGAGGCCCGCGCCGGAGGACTGGGCGGGGAGCGCCGAGCGGCGTCGGCGTCGACCGTCCTCCGGGGCCTTGCGCCTGCGGAAAGGCCCTGGGCGGGTTGTCCGTTCAGACGTCGGGGGTGGCGATGACGCCGCCGGCGGCGACGGCGGCGGTGAGCGCGGCGTGGTCGGAGACGGTCTGGTCGGCGTAGCGCAGTGCGAAGTCGGCGACGGCGCGGTCGAAGGTGTCGGCCTTGCCGAGGTAACCGGCGATGGCGATACGGTCACCGGAGCGGGCGTGGGCGCGGGCCAGGGCGGTGCCGCACAGTGCGGCGTACTGGCGGAGCAGGGACGGGTTCATGGTCTCGACCACCGCCGACCCCTTCATGTCGCGCAGCTGGCGGCAGTAGTAGTGGCGCCCCTCAGGTCCGGTCGTCCACCCCAGGAAGATGTCGCCGGTGGCCTGCATCAGCCGCTGCCCCGCTACCACCCGGTGGCCGTGGTGATCGTGGCCACCGGCGGGCAGGTGGGCCTCCAGCACCGACGGCACGGCCTCCTTGAGCTGGAGGAAGAGCGGGTCCCGCTCGTCCCGGCCGGTCAGGAGGACTATGTAGCAGCGCGTGCCCACGCTTCCCACCCCGACGACCTTCCGGGCGGCGTCGACGAACCGGTAGCGGTCCAGCAGGAGGCGACGTTCTTCGGGGAGGCTGACGCGGTACTGGCTGAAGATCGCACCGACGGCCCGTATCGCGCGTTCATCGACCGTCTCCAGCAGCGGGGGGTCGTGGATGATGAGCCGACGGCCGTCCTCGATCACGGTGAGCTTGTCGAGTGCCTGCAGGCTGGTGCGCGCCCGGGCGCGTGCCAGGTTCGCCTCGGCCCGTCCACGTCGCTTGCCGCGGAGCGCCTGGAGTACCGCGTACGGGTCGATCCGCTGGTACCAGACGGCGAGCTCCCCCTGCTCGGCCAGCTGCCGCATGCCACGCCGGTAGGCCTCGACCGCGGCCCGGGCGGCCCGCCACGCGCGTTCGTCACCGTGCCCCAGGTCGCGGGCGGCCACCGCGACGCTGGCGGCGAGCCGCTTGACGTCCCATTCGAACGGTCCGGCCAGGGTCTCGTCGAAGTCGTTGAGGTCGAACAGCAAGGCACGTTCGGGCGAGGCGAAGACGCCGAAGTTCAGCAGGTGCGCGTCCCCGCACAGCTGGACGGTAAGACCGGTGTTCGGTGTGGCGGCGAGGTCCGCGGCCATCACGGCGGCCGCGCCGCGCAGGAAGGTGAACGGGGAGACCGCCATCCGCCCGTAGCGGATCGGCAGCAGCTCGACCACGCGGTCGGCGGCCTGCCGCCGCAGCACCCACAGGGGATCGGTCCGGTCTGCGGCCGGCGCCCACCGGCCGTGGGAGGCCCGGGTGACCCGCTTGCGCACCGCCCGTCCCGTCCGTGCCCGATCGGCTGGACTGGTCATGGTCCACTCCTTGTCTCTGCGCCCCCGCTGGCTGGACGACGGACGGGACCGCGTACCGCGGGCAAGGCCTGTTCCTTCACGGCTCTCCAACCCGGCAGCGGAACAGCAGGCATGGTCAATTGTGACGCCATGCAGCAAAACGGGCCACCTCCTGGGGGCGGCCGAAGGCTGGTACGAGGGCGGCGCGCCGGTTGGGGGACGGAGGGCGCGCACGGGACCTGCGCGATCCTTCGGCGACGGCCCGGCGGCCGCCCTCACGGCAGCGGCCCGAGCCCCGGCCCTTGCCGGGCCGGTCGCCGCACACGCACTTCAAGCCTAAACGTGGGCAGTTGCACCTTTGCCGCCCGGTAAGCGACACCGTGTCGAAGTATCAAGAGGGCGGAATGAGCCAGTGGGCCGACAGGATCGCACTTTTGGCCGGAGCTGCCCGGAGTTCGCATCGGGGCAGGTGGGAGGCGGGGTGAAAGGACCATCCGGCCAGTCCTTTCCGGCCAGAGCGGCTGGACGCTTCTTGAATCGAGGGAGGCGGGATCCTAGCGTCGTGGAGCCACCTGATCTTGTAAGGGATCTCCGGGAGGAGGTGGCACGGGAAGGGCGGTCGAGGTGTCCGCCAGTGTGATCCGCGGCAGGTGTGGTTGCCGCGACAAGGGATGGTGCGCTTCCTGCGCCCCGGGCCCGCCGTCGGGCCCTGCCCGTGCGGGGTTTCGCGGAGAGCCGGCCCGCCGTGACCGTTCCTCGTTCGTCGTCCCGGTCCGTTTCGAATTCCTCTGCCATTGCGGTCCGGCTTTTCCCGTCGGACCGATCCGGTTCCCGCGCGCCGGGGCCGGGTCCCCGTTCGCCATGTGCGGTGTCGCCGTACGCGCACGTCTTGGAAGGTGGAAGATTGTCATGGAAGGGCTGAGCGATGGGCACGAGGGCCCGGTCGTGATCGAGGAGGCCGGGCTTCCCGAGGTCTTCGAGAAGCAGGTCGGGCAGACTCCCGAAGCGGTCGCGGTCGAGTACGGGCGGCACGGCGAGGAGCGGCTTTCCTACGCGGAGCTGAATGAGCGCGCCGAACGGCTCGCGCATCGGCTGATCGCCGCGGGTGCCCGGGCCGGCGGCCGGGTGGGCGTTCTGATGGAGCGGTCCGCCGCCGTGGTGGTGACACTGCTCGCCGTCGCGAAGACGGGTGCCGCGTACGTCCCGCTCGATGTGCGTTCCCCCGGGGCGCGGCTGTCCGCGATGGCGGACGGCACCGACTGCGCGCTCCTCGTGGTGGACGCGAGTACCGCCGAGCACCCCGTCACGGCGGGGCGGCGTACCGTGCGGGTCACCGAGGACGGTATGACCGAAGAGGCGGACCGACGGGCCCTCGGCGCCCGTGCGCCGATGACCGGCGCGCCCACGGCCGACGATCTCTTGTACGTGATGCACACGTCGGGCTCCACCGGCGTTCCCAAGGGCGTACGGGTCACCCACCGCAACGTGCTCGCCCTCGCCCGCGACCGGGTGTGGCGTGGCGGCGCCCACGAGCGGGTCCTGTTCCACTCGCCGCACGCCTTCGACGCCTCCACTTACGAGCTGTGGGTGCCCCTGTTGTCGGGCGGCCGTGTCGTCGTGACGCCCGAGGAGATCAACGCACCGCTGCTGCGGCGCCTCCTGGGCGACGGCCGGGTCACCGCGCTGTGGCTCACCGCGGGCCTGTTCGGGGCGCTCGCCGCCGGCGATCCGGGCTGTCTGGCAGGCGCCCGCGAGGTGTGGGTGGGGGGTGACGTGGTCCCGCCGCACGCGGTGGGCCGCGTCGTTGCGGCCTGTCCCGGTGTCACCCTCTACAACGGGTACGGGCCCACCGAGACCACCACCTTCGCCACCCGGCACCGCATCCACCCCGGCCCGCCGGTGGACGGCGACGTCCCCATCGGCCGACCGATGGACTTCACGCGCGTCCATGTCCTCGACGAGGAACTACGGCCCGTGCCCGACGGCGAGACCGGCCAGCTCTACGTGGCCGGGGCGCACGTTTCCGCCGGTTACGACGGCGACGAGGAGCTGACCCGGGCGCGGTTCCTGCCCGACCCGTTCGGCGCCGCGGGCGAGCGGATGTACGCCACCGGGGACCTGGTCCGGCGGGACGCGGCCGGTGAATTGCGCTACGTGGGGCGCCGCGACCGGCAGGTCAAGGTCAACGGCTTCCGCATCGAGCCCGGCGAGACCGAGGCGGCGCTCGTGCGGCACTCCCAGGTCGCCCAGGCGGCGGTCGTCGTCGACAAGGACGGTGACGGCGGCGCCAGGATGACCGCCTACCTCGTCATGGAGGAAAGCGGGGCGAGTGCCGACGCCGCGTCCCTGCGGAGTGCTCTGCGCCGGGATCTGCCCTCCTACCTGGTCCCCGACGACGTGGTGGTCATGTCCCGGTTCCCGCTCACCGCCAACGGCAAGATCGACCGCGACCGGCTCGCGGCCGGCTCCGGCGTGCCCGCCCTGGTCGAACGCTGGGTGCGCTCCCGGCCGGACGAAGTCGCCGTGCAGGACCCGGTGAACGGCGTCTCCCTCACGTACGCGCAGCTGTGGCGGCGGTCCGGCCGGCTCGCCGCGGCGCTCGCGCAGCGCGGTGTGGGACGCGGTGACCTCGTGGCCGTGGACCTGCCCCGGTCCGCCGACCTCGTCGTGGCATTCCTCGGCATCGCCCGCTCCGGCGCCGCCTACCTGCCGCTCGATCTCCAGGCGCCGTCCGAGCGGGTGGCGGACCTGCTCACCGAATCGGGTGCCGTCGCGGCGGTGGCGGGCGAGCACACGCGCGTACCCTCCTCGACTCCCGTGCTGAGGCCGGACGGTGCGGCCACGCAGGCTCCGGCCGGTGGACCGGTCGACGGGCCGCCGGTAGGTGCGGCCCCGTCGGACGAGGATGCGCTCTACGTCACGTACACCTCCGGTTCGACCGGGCGGCCCAAGGGCGTCGTCGTACCGCACCGCGCGGTCGTGCGCCTGGTGGAAGGTGCCGAATACTGCCCGATCGCGCCGGGGGACCGGGTGGCGGGCACCTGCAACCCGGCCTTCGACGTGACGACCTGCGAGGTGTGGTCCACGCTCTGCGCGGGCGGCACCGTCGTGCCGCTGCCCACCGTTACCGATCTCGCCCTTGACGAGTGGGTCGCGCTCGTGCGCGAACAGGGCGTCGCCGTGATGTTCTTGACGACCTCGCTCTTCCACACCGCCGCCGCCGAGCTGCCCGACGCCTTCGCCGGACTGCGTACCCTCGTCGTCGGCGGGGAGCAGCTCGACCTGGTCGCAGCGCGCCGCGTGCTCGCCGCGGGCGGGCCGGGGCGCCTGGTGAACGGTTACGGTCCGACCGAGGCGACGGCGTTCGCCACCTGGTTCCTGTGCACCGAGGAGAGCCTGGCCGGACGGGAACGGATACCGATCGGCCGGCCGCTCCAGCGCACCACCGCGCACGTCCTCGACGACGAACTCGCCCGCGTTCCGGTCGGCGAGCCCGGCGAACTGTGCCTCGGTGGGCCGGGAGTGGCACTGGGTTACCTGCACCGCGAGGAACTGACCGCCGAACGGTTCGTCACCGTGCCGGAGACCGGCGAACGCCTCTACCGCACCGGGGACCTGGTTCGTCTGCTGCCGGACGGCGAACTGGAGATGCTGGGTCGGCGCGACCGGCAGGTCAAACTGCGCGGCTTCCGCATCGAACTGGAGGAGGTGGAACGCGAGGCCGTCGCCACAGGTCTGGTCGAGGCGGCCTTCGTGGAGAAGACCGACGACAGCAACCTCGCCGGCTGTGTCCTGCCCGCCACCGCCGCCGGCACCGCCCCCGCCGATCTGCCCGCCGCCTTGTCCGCCCGCCTGGCCGAACGACTGCCCGGCTACATGGTCCCCTCCCGCTGGCTGGTACTCGATCAACTGCCGATCGGCTCGACCGGCAAGGCGGACCGGGCCCGGATGCTCGAACTCCTCACCCGGCCGACGGCCTCCGCGGACTCGGCGGAGGCGGCGGAGGATCTGCGCACCCCCACCGAGCGGATCCTCGCCGAGATGTGGTCACAGCTCCTGGAGACGCCCGTGACCTCGCGGGACGCCTCTTTCTGGGACCTCGGCGGCCACTCGTTGCGCGGTGTCACACTGACCGCCCGCGTCCGTGAACGCCTCGGCGCCCGGCTGCGGCTGCGTGACCTGTTCCGCCTCCCGGTCCTCGCCGATCTGGCGGCGCACATCGACGCACAGGCGGAGGCCGGGGGCCCGGGCCCGGCCGCCACCGTCGCGCCCCCCGAGGAGAGCAAGGCATCCGCCTTCCAGGAGCAGATCTGGCTCGCCGAAACCCTCAGCCCGCAACCCGGGCTCTACAACGTACCGTTCGCCTGGCGCGTGGACGGGCACCTCGACGCGGACCGGCTCGCCGCCAGTCTGGAGCGCGTGGTGGCGCGGCACGAGTCGTTGCGTACCACGTTCGCGCGGCGCCCCGACGGGCTGCGCCAGTTGATCGGCCGGCCCTGGCGGCCCGAGGTGCACGAGGAGCGGGCAGTCGATCAGCAGCAGCTCGCCGCGCGGCTGCGCGCCGCCGCCGACCACACCTTCGACCTCGCGGCCGGACCGCTGCTGCGCGCCGGGCTGATCGACGGACCCGACCGAGGACGCGTCCTCACCCTGACGGTCCACCACATCGTCTTCGACGCCGCGTCGTTGCCGGTGCTGCTCGATGATCTCCGGCGGGAGTACGGGGGAGGGGCCGCAGTTCCGGGGCCGCAGTTCCGCGAGCTGGCCGCCGTCACCGAGCGGACCGACGCCGAAGCGCTCGTGCGCTGGACCGAGCGGTTGCGCGGGGCGCCGAGCCGCTCGGGCCTCTGCGCCCCCACGGAGCCCGGGCCGCACGGCACGGTGCGGCTGGACCTGCCCGACGGACTGTTGCACCGGATGCGTCCGCTCCAGGACCGCCTGGGCATGTCGTGGTTCATGGTGGCCTCCGCCGCACTCGCCGCGCTGCTGCACAGCGTGACCGGCGACACCGACCTGACGTTCGGCTTCCCGGTGGATACCCGCGAGGGCGACGGCTTCGCCCGGGTGGTCGGCCCGTGCCTCAACACCGTCGTCGTCCGCTCTCGCTGTGGTGCGGGCACCACGGTCGCCGAGCTGCTCGAAGAGGTGCGCGACGGTGTACTCGACGCGCTGGAGGATCACCACGTCCCGTTCGGCAGCGTCGTCGAGGCCCTCGCCCCGCCGCGTACCGCGGGCGCCACCCCGTACCTGGACGTGGTGCTCGCCCCGCAGACGCGCCCGGTGACGCCGCCGGGTCTCGGTGACGCCGTGCTCCTGCCGCTGGAGGGCGCGCAAGGCACGGCGGCCCTCGGCAAGTTCACCCTCACGGTGGGGCTGACCGTCACCGGGGAGCGGCTGAGCGGGGAGTTCGTGTACCGGGGCGACCGTGTTCCGGCGGGATCCGTCCGCGAACTGGCGCGGCTCTACCCGGCGTTCCTCGCCGCGTTCGCGCAGAGCGGTCCGCGTACCGTCGCGGAACTCGCGGCGTCGCTCGGCGCCGCGGCCGAGCCGGAGGTCACGGCGACGCGCGCCGAGGCGGCGGGCACCCCGGGCACGTCGCGGGGTCCGGACGCGCCACCCGCTCCGGACACGCCCGTCGACCCCGGCACCGAGCGCCGGGTCGCCGAGATCTGGGCGTCCGTCCTCGGCCTCGGCCAGACCCGGGCACCGGGCGCCGAAGCGAACTTCTTCGACCTCGGCGGCACCTCACTGAAGCTGGTCACCCTGCACGCCGAGCTGTGCCGTGCGTTCGGCGTCGAACTGCCCGTCCAGCGCCTCTTCGAGTGCACCACCGTGGGTGCCATGGCGCGCCTCGTCGGACGCCCGCAGGAGCAGTCGACCGCCGACCGCCGGGCCTCGAACGAGCTCGACGCGCGCGTCGCCGCCCGGCGCCGCGCCCGCCGCCCCGGAACGGGAGGACGCGGGTGAACACCCATCCCATGCCGGACACGAACCCCGCCCCGTACCCGCACGACGGGGAAACCGCGATCGCCGTGGTCGGCATGGCCTGCCGCTACCCAGGCGCTCCGGACGTGCGGAGCTTCTGGCGGGCGCTGCGGGCCGGCACGGAGGGCATCACCCAGTTCAAGCGCGACGACCTCGTCGCGGCGGGCGCCGACCCCGACCTGGTGTGGCATCCCGACTACGTCGCGGCCCGCGGGGTGCTCGACGGGTCGCGGCGGTTCGACTGGCGTGCCTTCGGCTACAGCCGCGCCGACGCCGCCCTGCTCGACCCGCAGCACCGCATCTTCCTGGAGTGCGCCGCCGCCGCACTGGACGACGCCGCGCTCGACCCGGCCCGTTTCCCCGGCTGGATCGGTGTGTACGCGGGCTCCGAAGGGCCGGTCCTGCCGGAGCGGCCCGACGCCGACCCGCTGGCCCGGATGATCGGGCGCCGCCCCGACTTCCTGACCACCCGGGCCGCTTACAAGTTCGGCCTGCGCGGGCCGGCCGTCACCGTGCAGACGGCCTGCTCCACCTCGCTTACGGCCGTCCACACTGCGGTCCAGAGCCTCCTGGCGTACGAGTGCGACGCGGCCCTCGCGGGCGGGGTGTCCCTGACGCCGCAGGGCGAGTGGGGCTACCTGCACCAGGAGGGCGGCATCCTCTCACCGGACGGGCACTGCAGGCCCTTCGACGCCGGCGCGGGCGGCACCGTACCCAGCGAAGGCGTGGGCATCGTCGTCCTCAAGCGCCTCGACGACGCGCTGCGCGACGCCGACCGCATCGCCGGTGTGCTGCTCGGCACCGCCCTCAACAACGACGGCAGCGACAAGATCGGCTACACCGCGCCGTCCCTCGCCGGACAGCGCGACGTGATCCTGCTCGCGCAGAAGACGGCCGGTGTCGATCCGGCGGACATCGGCTACGTCGAGGCGCACGGCACCGGCACCAAAATGGGCGACCCGGTCGAACTCCAGGCGCTCACCGACGCGTTCCGCACCACGACCGACTCGGTCGGCAGTTGCTGGGTCGGTGCCGTCAAGAGCAACCTGGGGCACGCGGGCTCGGCGTCCGGCGTCGCGGGACTCATCAAGACCCTGCTCATGCTGGAGCACGGCGAGCTCGTTCCCACCCTCCACTACGAGCGGCCCAACCCGCTGCTCGATCTGGCGCGGACGCCCTTCAAGATCTGTGCGGAGCACGCGCCGTGGCCGCAGCCCGAGGGCCGCCACCGGCTCGCCGCAGTCAGCGCCTTCGGGGTCGGCGGCACCAATGCCCATGTGGTGCTGGCCGGGCCACCGGTACGGGCCCGCGGGGCCGCCCGTAACGCGGCGCGGCTGCTCGCCGTGTCCGGCACGTCGGCGCAGTCGCGCGACGGCCTGCGGGTGGAACTGGCGGAGAGCTTGGAAGCGGCTGCCCCGCCGGAGGACGGCTTTGCGGACGGAGCCGGCCGGCAGCCCGCGCGGGACCCGCTGCAGGGCGTGGCGCGTGACGCTGCGTCGCACGACACCGTGGCGCACGGCGCGCAGCTGCTCGCGCAGACCGCCCGTACGCTCGCCGACCGCCGCCGACTGCCCTGGCGGCAGGCCGTCGTCGTCGAGAGCGCCGAGGACGCGGCGGGCGCCCTGCGCAGAGCGGTGCCGTCCGCCCCCGGCGGGTCCCTGGAGCGGGTCGCCTTCCTGCTGCCGGGGCAGGGCACCCTCACCGGCGCCGCCGGCGCCGCCGCGTACCGGGTGCTGCCCTCCTTCCGTACGGCCTTCGACACCTGGACCGAGACGGTGCGCGACCTGTGCGGGGTCGACCTCACACCCGTCGTAGACCCCCCGGCGGCCCCGGACGGGTGGTTCGAGGACACCGTGCACCAGCAGCTCGGGCTGCTCGCGCTCGGTCACGCCCTCGGCAGCCACCTCTTGGGCCTGGGTGTGACGCCGGGCGCACTGCTCGGCAACAGCATCGGGGAGTACACGGCCGCCGCGCTCGCCGGGGTGTGGACCCCAGAACAGGTGGTCCGCCTGGTGCACTCCCGGGCCACCGCGATGCGCGACACCGAGCCGGGCAGGATGGCCGCCGTCACGGCGTCCGCCACCGTACTCGCGGCGCGCACGGGCACATCGCACCCGGACGTCGAGATCGCCGTCGCCGGCCCCGGCCGCACCGTCTTGTCCGGGCCGCGCGCGGCGATGGACCGGCTGCTCGAAGGCGAGGCCCTCGACGGGCTCGACGTACGCCTCCTGGACGTCCACCGGGCATTCCACTCGGCCGCCATGGAGGGCGCGGCCGACGCGCTGCGCACGGCCGTCGCCGCGGTGCCCGCACAGCGGCCCGTCCTGCGGGTGCTGTCCAACGCCACGGGCACCTGGGCAGCGCCGGAACGGCTGATGACGCCCGACCACTGGGCGGAGCAATTGCGCGCGACCGTCCGTCTGGAGGACTGCCTGGGGGCGCTGCTCGGCGAGGGGTTCGACACCTATGTCGAACTGGGCCCCGGCACCTCGCTCAGCGGGGCGCTGCGCCGGCACGCCGAATGGGATCCGACGCACACGACGGTTCCGCTCGTCGGCGGCGACGCGAACCGCGCCGAAGCCACATTGCTGCGCGCCCTGGGCTCGCTGTGGGAACGGGGCGCCGACGTCGACCTGGCGGAGCTCACGGGTGAACCGCGGCCCCGGAGGCGGTCGTTGCCGACCCAGCCCTTCGAGGCGGTCGAGCCGGACGAGGAGGCCGGTGCCGGCGCACCCGGTGGATCCGCCGCGTCCGGTGCGTCCGCACGGGCGGCCGCGTCCGGGGGCCCTGCCGTCACCGGGGGAGCGGTGGCCCCGGTGTCCGCGCACCCGACCGGGGCCGACGACGCCGGAGTGCGCCGGGGTCTCGAACGCCTCTGGTGCGCCGCCCTCGGCGTGCCGGCCGCGGCCGACGGCGACGACTTCCTCGCACTCGGAGGGGAGTCCCTGATGGCCGTGGCCCTGATGGGCGACGTACGACGGCGCTTCGGGACCACGGTGGCGGTGGCCGACTTCCTCACGGAGCCGACGTTCGGGCGGCTGACCGACCTCGTCGAGCGCACCGTCGGAGCCCCACCGCCTCCCGGGACCGTCCTGCTGCGCCCGGGGGTGGGCCGCCCCGTCTTCCTGGTCGCCGACTCCCTCGACAGCACCGCCGGCTACCGTGACCTCGTCGCGGTGACGGAGACGTTCCGGCCGGTGTACGGCCTGGAGAGCGACCCGCCCCTCGGCGCCTCCGTCGAGCGGATCGCCGCCCGGCACGTCGCCGCGCTGCGCAGGGTGCAGTCCCAAGGCCCGTACACGCTCGGCGGCTGGTCCTTCGGGGCGGTCGTCGCGCACGAGGCGGCCCGGCAGCTCACGGACGCGGGCGAGCGCGTGGACGTGCTCCTGTGCCTGGACGGGTACGCACCCGAGTGCAAGGGGCGTTCAGCCGCCACCGACCCGTTCTTCCTGGCAGCCCAACTCCGCCTGCAAGCCCAAGTGCTGCTCGGCCGGGGCACCTTCGGGGCGAGACTGCGGCGCGCCCCGCGGCTGCGCCGGGTCTTCCTCTCCCGCATCCGTGCGCTGCTGCGCCACCGGCCGCGCCCGGTGCCCTGCCCCGCCGTCGTCCTCAAGGCGGGGGCGCGGCCCGCCGAAGCCGCCCGGGTGCGGCGCGCTCTCGCCCCGCTCCACCCGCAGGTGGAGGTACGGCCGGTGCCGGGCGACCACTGGTCGATGCTGACCGAACCGCATGTGCGCGCAACCGCCGCGGAGCTGGGCGCCGCCCTCACCCGCCACGGACGGTCCGATACGACGGAAGGCTGGCAATACCCGTGACAGATCCCGAGGCGGCGGCCGAACGGCGAACGGCCGTTGCGGGCGAGCAGGAAGCGGCAGGGGCAGCGGCAGCCGAGCAGCACGAGGCAGCGACCGCCGCGCCCGTTCCGCTCATCCGCAACCGTGACTTCCAGGCCCTGTGGATCAGCCGTTTCTTCGCGTCCATCGGCAAGGAGTCCGCCGAGGTCGCCTACCCCCTGCTGATCCTCACCGTCACCGGCCGGGCCGCCTACGCGGGCGCCATCGGCGCCGTACAGCTCCTCGTGGCAGGCGCCGCGTCGATCTGGGGCGGCTCGCTCGCCGACCGCATGGACCGGCGTCGCCTGATGATCCTCTGCGACAGTGGCCGCGCCCTGCTGCTCGTCCTCTTCAGCGTGCTGGTCGCAGCCGACCGGGCGAACGTCGCCCTGGTCTTCGTCCTCGTCGCGTGCTCGGCGCTGTGTCTCGGTCTGTCCGAACCACCGGCGCTCGCGGCGATCAAACAGGTGGTGCCGCCCTCGCAACTCACGAAGGCGACCGCGCAGAACCAGATCCGGCCCCTCGGCGCCACGGTCGCGGGCGCGCCGCTCGGCAGTTCCCTGTTCGGGGTGGCGCGTTCGCTGCCGTTCCTCGGGACCGGACTCGCCTTCGCCGCCGCGGCCGTCGCCCTGCTCTTCGTGCGCAAGCCGTTGCAGGCCGCGGCCCTCAAGAGCGGAGAAGGCGCGGAGAGCGGCAAGGCGAGGGAGGGCTTCCGGTTCATCCTGCGCACGCCGGTGCTGCTGGTCTGGATCGTGTGGATCATGGGCTCCAACATGGCGTTCAACCACACGGGTGCCTTCTTGGCGCTGATCGCCACCGGACGGGACCGGGGCGCGTCCGAAGGGTCCATCAGCCTGATGCTCACCATCGCCGGAGCCGGCGGTCTGGTGGGCGCGGCCCTCGCGACCTGGGCCCTCAAGCGGTTCAGCCCTGCCACGTTGTTCCTCGCCGCGGCGTGGCTCGGGCCCCTGGCCGCGGTGCTGCTCATGACCTTGCCGGGCGTGGTCTCGCTGGGCGTCGTGCTCGGCGTGGTCTTCTTGCGCGGCCCGATCGTCAACGCCCTCTTCTTCGCGTACGTCGCCGTACTCGTGCCCGACCGGATGCAGGGCCGGGTGATGGGCGCGGTGACCTTCCTCGCGTACGTCGCACAGCCGCTCGGCATCTTCGCCATCGGCAGCCTGTTCGACCTGGGCGGTGCCCGCTGGGTGTTCCTCTTCATGGCGGTCGTCTCGACGCTCGCCGCGCTCCCCACCCTGACCCGTCGGATCCGACGGCTGCCCGCCCCGGAGGAGTTGGTTCCCGACCCGCCCGCCACGCAACCCCGGCCCGAACCGGCACCGTGACGTCCGCCCCCGACTCCGTGCGGCACGAAGCGCACATCCCCCGACCCCCGACCGAGGAGTACCCAGTGTCCGCCCCTTCCGAGGAGTCCCGGTGCCCGTTCTCCGGTGACGAGCCCGTCGTTCCCGCGGCGTACGTCACCTGCCCGGGCGCCGACCCGCACCCGTCCGTCGCGCGGCTTCGCGACCGCGGCCCGGTGCACCCCATCGACTTCCCGTCAGGCGCAGCAGATCCGGCGTACGTCGTCGTCGACCACGCGAGCGTGCTGCGCGCCTTCGGCGACCCGGGCATCTCCAAGACCCTCGACGCGGCCCCCGACTGGTTCCGCGAGCAGACCGTGCAGAACAGTTCCGTACTCACCAGCAACATGCTGCTCGCCGATCCGCCCGAGCACACCCGGCTGCGCAAGCTGGTCGGCCGGGCGTTCCTGCCGCGCCGTATGGAACTGCTGCGCCCGCGCGTCCAGAAGATCACCGACGACCTCATCGACGCGTTCCCCGACTCCGGCGAGTTCGACCTCCTCGACTCCTTCGCGCTGCCGCTGCCGATGATGGTGATCTGCGCGTTCCTCGGCGTCCCGTACGCGGACCGGGACCGGTTCATCGACTGGGGGAGGGTGCTCAGCCAGGATCCCAGCCAGGAGGGCGAGGCCGCGTCGCAGCGCAAACGGGTCAACGACGACGTGGTGGGGTACTTCACCGACGTCCTCGCCCAACGCCGCGCCGAGCCGCGGGAGGACCTCCTCGGCGATCTGGTACGGGCCGCCGACGAGGACGGCATGTTCACCGACGAGGAACTGGTCTCCACCGCCATCTTCCTCGTCATCGCCGGCCACAAAACCACCGCCAATCTCGTCGGCAACGGTGTCTGGGCCCTGCTCAGCCACCCCGAGCAGCTCGAACTCCTCCGCAGGAGGCCCGAGCTGATGGACTCGGCGGTCGAGGAGCTGCTGCGCTACGAAGGGTCCGTGGACCGCGGGACGCTGCGCACCGCCACTCGCGACCTGACGCTCGGCGGAGCGCACATACCCAAGGGCAGCTTCGTCCACTTGTCGGTGTCCGCCGCCAACCGCGACCCCGCCGTCTTCACCGAGCCCGATCGCCTCGACATCACGCGTACGCCCAATCGGCACATGACGTTCGGGCACGGACCGCACTTCTGCGCCGGCGCGCCGCTCGCCCGCCTGGAAGGGCAGATCGCCTTCGAGACGCTGCTGCGCCGCATTCCCGGCATCGAGTTCGCGGTGCCGCCCGGGACACTGACCTGGGTCGCGGACAGTTCCATCAGCCGAGGCCTGGAGCGGCTTCCGATCCGCATCGCCGGGAAGCTCCCGCGCGACGCGGGCTGACCACGCGACGCGAAGACCTTCACCCATGACCACGTACCACTCAGAGCAGGAGCACCTCCCCATGAGCAACGACACCCCCGCCGCCCCCGTAGCCCTGATCACCGGCGGGTCCAGCGGCATCGGCGCGGCCTGCGCCCGCAAGCTCCTCGCTGAGGGGTACCGGGTCGCGGTGACCGGTCGCAGCGCCGAGCGGCTGGAGCACTTCGCCAAGGAGGTCCGAGCGCAGCCGGGGACCCTCCTGACCCTCCCCGGCGACGCCGGTGACCACGAGTCGGTGGAGGCCGCGCTGCGCGCAACCCTGGATGCGTACGGCCGCGTCGACACGGTCGTCGCCAACGCCGGATACGCCACCCACGACTCGCTCGCCGACGGCGATCCGGCCGGCTGGCGTGCCATGGTGCTCACCAACGTCCTGGGGCCGGCCTTGCTGATCCACTATGCGCTGCCGGCGCTCAAGGAATCGCGCGGCCGGATCGTACTGATCGGCAGCGTCGCCGGTGTCGTCTACACACCGGGCAACATCTACGGCGCCACCAAATGGGCGGTCACCGGCCTCGCCGAGAACACCCGCCGCATGGTCACCGCCGACGGGATCGGCGTCACGCTGGTCGCCCCGGGACGGGTGGAAACCCCCTTCTGGGACAACGGGGGCGGCGCGCCCGAGGGCATCAACCTCACTGCCGAGCAGATCGCCGACTCGGTGGTCTGGGCCGTCCGGCAGCCGGCCGGTGTCGACATCAACACCGTCGTCGTCCGCCCGATCGGCCAGCCGGTGTGACCCGGCGGGCGGGGGCCGCCGCATGTGGCGGCCCCCGTACCCGCTCCCCGCAGCCCCCCGTCTGCCTACCCCGCCCCGCAGAACCCAGGAGCGCAGTCATGTCCACCGAAACGTCCGGCACGGCCCGCACCCCGGCGCAGACAGTGACGGCCGACGGCCCGCAGGCCGGAGCGGCCGGCCTGCGCCCGGCCTTGGCGCGGCTGTGGGGAGAGGTGCTCGGGACCGGGCCGGTCGATGTCGCGGCCGACTTCACCGAGCTCGGCGGCAACTCGTTGCAGGCCGCCCGGATCGCCGCGCGCGTCCGCACCCGGCTCGGCACCGCCCTGACGGTGCCGGAGCTCTTCCGGTGCGGCACCGTCACCGCCCTGGCGGACCTGCTGGCGGGCCGTCCCAGGGACAGCTCCGGCGCCCTGCCCCCGGTGCTGCCCGCCGCAGGCACCGGTCCACTGCTCGCCCCGGCCCAGCGCCGCCTGTGGTTCCTCGACGAGCTGAGCCCGGTCGCGGGCGCGGCCTACAACGTGCCGGCCCTCACCCGGCTGCGCGGCCCGCTCGACAGTACGGCGCTCGACGCGGCCTGGCGGGACGTGGTGGACCGGCACGAGCAACTGCGGGTCGTGTTCACGTACGACGGTGCCGAACCGCGCGTCACGACGACGGACGCGCGCGCCCGACTCGAAGTCATCGACCTGACCCACAGTGAAGACCCCTGTGCCGAAGGCCTCCGGAGGGCGTCCGAACGCGCAGCCGGGCACATCGATCTCGGTGTCGCGCCCCTCGCCCGGCTCACCCTGTTCCGTCTCGCCGCCGATGACCACCTGATGCTGCTCGTCCTGCCACACCTGGTGTCCGACGGCCGCACCCTCGACGTCATCGACCAAGATCTCGCCCGCGCCTACCGCCGCCGCACCGGGGCGGCCCCCGACGAGGAGGTACCGGAACTCCACGCCCAGTACCGGGACTTCGCCGGCTGGTCGCAGAGCCTGGACACCGAAAAGCTCCTCGACAGCTGGCGAACTCGGCTCGCCGGCGTCCCCACCACTCTCGACCTGCCCGCCGACTTCCCGAGGCCGGCCACCCGCTCGTACCGCGGCCGCCGACTCGTCCGGCAGACCACGGACGGCCTGTTCGCGGCGGCGGCCCGGTTCGCGGCCACCACCCGCACCACGCCGTACGCGGTGGCACTCGCCGCCTACGGTGCGCTGCTCGGGGAACTGAGCGACCACGGCGCCCTGTTGGTGGCCACGCCGATGGACGGGCGACCGGATCCGGCCCTGGAGGACGTCGTCGGCTTCTTCACCACCACGGTGCCGGTCCGGCTGCGCCCGTGCGCGGACGTCGGACGCCCCGGCGCGTTCCGGCGCGCCGTGCAGGAGACGCACGCCGTGGTCCTCGACGCGGTCGAGGGACAGTACGTGCCCTTCGAGCGGCTCGCGGCGGAACTGGCCCCGGCGGGAGACCTGTCGCGTACTCCGCTGGCCCAGGTGGCCCTCGCCTACCAGGGGGCCCGCCGTCCGCACGCCCGGCTCGACGGCCTCGGCGCCGAGCCGTTGCCGGTGGACAACGGCACCGCCAAGTTCGACCTCACCTTCGAACTACACCAGGTGGGGACGGAGTTCGAGGTCTCCGTCGAGTACGCCACGGACCTGTTCACCGAGGCGCGGGCGACGGGGATGCTCGACCGCTATCTGGAGATCCTCGGCGCAGCGGTGCGTGCCCCGGCCGCCGAAGCCGACGAGGAGGAGACCGCACCGCGCCGGGCCGCCCCGGAGCAGGGGCCCGGCCGGACCGGAGCGGACAGGCGTTGCCTGCACGAGATCTTCGCCGAGGTCGCCCTGCGGCACCCGTCGTCCGTGGCGGTCACCGACGGCAGCCGCAGCCTGACCTACGCGGACCTCGACCGTGCGGCCAACCGGCTCGCGCACCGCCTGCGCGCCCAGGGCGCAGAGCCGGAAGCCCTGGTCGCGCTGTGCGCCGACCGGACCGTCGACCTTGCCGTCGGAGTCCTCGCCGTCCTCAAGTCGGGGGCCGGCTACCTGCCGCTCGATCCCCGTCACCCGGCGGCCCGGCTGCGCGACACCCTTGCCGACGCCGAGTGCCGCATCCTGCTCGGTGACGCGGAGGCGTGCGCACCGCTGCTCGACGGGGCCTTCGCACCTCCCGCCTTCGTCTCCCTCGCCGAGGACTGCGACGCCGAGCCGGAACACGCGCCGCAGTCGGGTGCCGGTCCGGATACTCCCGCGTACGTCATCTACACGTCCGGATCGACGGGAAAGCCCAAGGGCGTCGTCGTCACCCACGGCTGCGCCACCCGCCTCTTCACCGCCACCGAGGACGACTTCGGCTTCGGCACCGACGACGTGTGGACGCTCTTCCACTCCCTCGCCTTCGACTTCTCCGTGTGGGAGCTGTGGGGTCCGTTGCTCTACGGCGGCCGGCTCGTCATCGTGCCGTACCTCACGAGCCGTGACCCGTACGCGTTCCTGGAGCTGCTGCGCACCCAGCACGTCACCGTGCTCAACCAGACACCCACCGCCTTCCGGCAGCTCGCGGCGGCCGCCGAGGACGCCGGATACCCGGAACTGGACCTGCGAACCGTCGTGTTCGGCGGGGAGGCACTCGATCCGGCCACTTTGACCGGCTGGGTCGCCGGGTACTGCATCCGCAGGCCCCGGCTCGTCAACATGTACGGCATCACCGAGACGACGGTCCACGTCACCGTCCGTCCACTCGAACTGGACGACCTCAAGGGCTCGCTCAGCCCGATCGGACGCCCGCTGTCCGACCTGCGGGTGCATCTCCTGGACCAGGACGGGAAAGAGGTCCCGACCGGCGTCGAAGGCGAGATGTACGTGGGCGGACCGGGCGTCGCGCGCGGGTACCTGAACCGCCCGGAACTCACCGGACAACGTTTCGTTCCCGATCCGTTCGGCGCGCCGGGGGAGCGGCTCTACCGTTCCGGCGACCTCGCGGTGCGCCTGGAGAACGGCGAGCTCGAATACCGGGGCCGGATCGACCAGCAGGTCAAACTGAACGGATTCCGGATCGAGCTCGGCGAGATCGAACGGGCCTTGCTCGACCAGCCGGGCGTCCGCGCCGCCGCCTGCGTACTGCGTCAGGACGTCCCCGGCCTGCCCCGCCTCGTCGGTTACGTCGTCCCCGTACCCGGCCACGACGTCCGGCCCGGGGAGGTGCGCGAGGCGCTGGGCCTGCGGCTGCCCGCCCACATGCTGCCGGCCGCCGTCGTGCCGCTCGCCCGACTGCCGCTGACGGGCAACGGCAAACTCGACCGGACCCTCCTGCCCGCTCCCGAGGACCGGCGGCCCGCAGCCGGGCCGGAGTCCGTCACGCCACCGCGCACCCCTGCCGAGCGCACCCTCGCCGACGTCTGGGGACAGGTACTCGGCCTCCCCGAACTCGGCATCGACCAGAACTTCTTCGCGCTCGGCGGTGACTCGTTGCGCGCGGTACGGCTGGCAGCGCTGGCACGCGAGCGGGGGATTCCGGTCACGATCGAGCAGATATTCCTGCACCCGACGGTGGCCGCGCTCGCCGTCGCCGCGAGCGAGCGGGGCACTGCACCGGCGCCCGCGACGGCCGAGCTGTCGACGACCGTCGCCGACCTCGACCCGTCGGCGCTCCCGCCCGGGACCGTCGACGCCTACCCGACGGCGGCGATGCAGCTCGCCATCCTCTTCGAATGCGAATACGCCGAGGACGAGAGCATCGACCTGTACCACGATCTGATCAGCGTCCGTCTCGACGGTCCCTTCGATCCCGCCGCCCTCGAACGCGCCCTGGCCTTGCTCTGCACCCGGCACGAGATCCTGCGCACGTCCTTCCACCTCGCCGCCTTCCGCGAACCGATGCAGCTCGTGGCCGGGTCCGCCCACGTTCCCCTGACGGTCGAGGACCACGGACCGCGGGCCGCCGCCCCCGACGACCAGGACCGCGAACGACTGCTGCGCGACTGGTGGGAGCGCGAGCGGGCCAACCCCTTCGAGGTGAAACGACCTCCGCTCGTGCGCTGCCACGTGCTGCGCCTGGGGCGCGACGGCTTCCAGCTCTCCCTGGCCGTGCACCACGCGATCCTCGACGGTTGGAGCCTGGCCCTGCTCACGACCGAGCTGCTGCTCGCCTACGAGGACCAGCTCCGCGCCGCCGAGGCCCCCGTCCCGGCCCCCACCGCCCTGCCGCCCGCACCGGCCGCCCGCTACCGGGACTTCGTCGCCGCCGAGCAGGCCGCCCAGGCCGACCCCGCCATCAGGGCCTGGTGGGAGGAGCTACTGCGGCGGGCGCCGGACGTGCCGGACCTGCCGGTGGACCCGGGCGGCCAGGCCGAGGACGAGTTCGCCTTCCACACGCCACTGACGGAGGAGCTGGACGCCGCACTCGACGCGACAGCCGCGCGGCTCGGCCTCCCCGTGAAGAGCCTGTTCCTCGCCGCGCACGCCCACGCGCTTGCCGTGATCACGGGCCGGCGGGACACGGTGACGGGTGTTCAGGTCAACGGCCGCCTGGCGGAGACGGATGCGGACCGCGTCCTCGGCCTGCTTCTGAACATGGTGCCGGTCCATGTCACCGCCCGCGGCACCTGGGCGGAGCTGGCAGGCGCCGCGTTCGGCGCGGAGCGGGAGCGGCAGCCGTACCGGCGCTACCCGCTGGCCGAGATGCAGCAACTCGTCGGGCGGGGCACCCCCCTCTTCCACGTGGCCTTCAACTACACGGACTTCCACACCTTCGACGACCTCGACGCGCTGCGCACGGTCCGCACCCGCGACTGGTGGTTCTCAGACCGGCACAGCTTCCCGCTCATGGTGGAGATCACCCGCGCCGCGCCCGGGGGCCGCCGCGCCGTCGCCGTCACGCTCGGAGCGGAGAGCCCGTACGCGGCGACGGGTGCCCGGCTGGGCCGTCTGCTGGTCAGCGCCCTGCACCGCATCGCGGAGGACCCGTACGCGTCGGTGACGGGAACCCGGGAGGTCCGCCGATGACGCTGATCACGGCGCGGCCGCGCCCGGCGGCCCGGCACCGCCTCGTCGTCTTCCCGCACGCCGGCGGCGGGCCCTCCTTCTACCGTGCCTGGGCGGAGACGAGCGACGACATCGAGGTCGCCCTCGTGCACTACGCCGGGCGCGAGCAGCGGATCGGCGAGCCGCCGGTGTCCGACCTGAACGCGGTGGTCGCCGAGGTCATGGACGCGCTGCGGACCGGCTTCGACGGGCGGCCCACGGCGCTGTTCGGGCACAGCATGGGGGCGATCCTCGCGTACGAGACGGCTCTCGCGCTGGCCGCCGAGCCGCAGGGCGAACGGACACGGCCGTCGGCGCTTTTCGTGTCCGCACGGCGAGCTCCCGCCACGCTGCCCCCGTCGGGCGGCTCCGACGCACCGCGGCCCCGCACCGAAGCGGAGCTCCTCGGCGCACTGCGCGAGCACGGCGGTACGCCGGCGGTGATCCTGGACAACCCGGCGCTGCGGAACCTGTTCCTGCCGGCCCTGCGCGCCGACTACCAACTGGTGGACGTGTACCGCCCATTGCCGGACCGGCCGCCGCTGCGCACCCCCATCACCGCCCTGTGGGGAACCCAGGACCCGACGGCCGACGCAGCGCTGATGCGGCCGTGGAGTGCCGAAACCACCGGGCGCTTCCGTATCCGTGCCTTCGACGGCGGCCACTTCTATCTGGTGGAGCACCGGCAGAGCCTCCTCAGGCTGGTGGGCGAGCAGCTCGGCTCCACCGCAGCAGTTCGTTAGACAGGCGAAGAGTTTCCTTACATAATTCTTAGACATGGGAAAGACTTACGAACGCATCGACGGCCGGCTGCGCACCTTCATCGAGCAGCAGCCGATATTCTTCACCGCGACCGCCCCGCTGGTCGGTGACGGCACGGTCAACCTGTCGCCCAAGGGCCTCAAGGGCTCCTTCGCGGTGCTCGACGAGGAGCGGGTCGCCTATCTCGACTTCGCCGGCAGCACTGCCGAGACCATCGCGCACCTGCGGGAGAACGGCCGGATCACGATGATGTGGTGCGCCTTCCAGGGACCGCCCAACATCGTTCGGGTGCACGGCCGGGGGGAGCCCGTCTTCCGTGACGACGCGCGCTTCAAGGAACTGCTCGCGCACTTCCCGGGCATCGACCCGGCCCTGCACGGGCTGCGCGCGATCATCGTGGTGACGGCGGAACTCGTCCGTGACTCCTGCGGCTACGGGGTGCCCTTCATGTCGTACGACGAAGACCGCGACCTGCACGGCAAGCGCTTCTCGCGGGAGGACGACACCTCGCTGAGCGCGTACTTCGCCAAGAAGGACCACATCGCGCGGAGCATCGACGGCCTGCCCGGGCTGCCTCTTCCGCTGCCGCCCAGTGACTTCTGAGCAACCGCTCCCCGCTCTTCGGGGGTTGCCGGGGCCGTTGCGCTGGCTGTGCGCCGGCCGGCCCCCGGCCGGCAGGCCGCGCCGCTCGCAGTGGCACAGCACCCGGACATCCACTCCGGCAGCCTCGGCGACCCGCCCGCTGCCCGGACCCGTGCTCATCTGGCCGGGACGGTGACCCCGGCCTACGCGTGGCGGGTCTGAGCACCAGAGCGTCCGCCCGCGTGGCCAACGGTTCCGCCGGCCCGTGGCGGGGCTGGTTCGGGAGCGGCGAAGGCGGACCGGGAACGGTCGGTGCGGCGGCTGGGGGCTACCGCCGGGCGGAGGGTTTCCGCCGGGCGCCGGCGCGGGCCTGCCCCGGTCACCCGGGCCGGCTGGGCTCCCCCTCAGCGCCGGGCGTGACGATGCGGCCGTCGCTCAGTTCCACGACCCGGTCGGCTAGTTCGATCAGGCCGGGGTCGTGGGTGGCGACGAGGACGGTGACCGACTCGCTGCGCACGACCGCGCGCAACAGCTCCATGATCGACCGGCCCGTCTCCGAGTCCAGCTGACCCGTGGGCTCGTCCGCGATGATCAGGTCGGGGTCGTTGGCCAGCGCGCGGGCCACCGCGACACGCTGCTGCTGGCCGCCGGAGAGCTCGCCCGGGCGCTGGTCGGCGTGGTCCGCGAGTCCGACCAGGGCGAGCAGGGTCCGGGCGCGTTCCTCGCGCTCCTTGGCTGGTACGCGGCGCAGGCGCAGCGGTACGCCGACGTTCTCGGCGGCGGTGAGGACGGGGATCAGGCCGAAGGACTGGAAGACGAAGCCGAGGCGGTCGCGGCGCAGGGCGAGCAGCCCCCGCTCGTCGAGTTCGGCCAGATCGGTGCCGTCGAGGGTGATCCGGCCGCTGGTGGGGGTGTCGAGGCCGCCGACGAGGTTCAGCAGGGTGGTCTTGCCCGAGCCCGACCGGCCGCGGAGAGCGGTGAGTTGGCCCCGGCGGACCTCGAAGGATACGCCGCGCAGGGCGTGCACGGCCTGCGGTCCGCTGCCGAAGCTGTGGTGGAGGTCGTCCACCACCACGATCGGTGTGCCGGCGTCCTCCCGCGCCGTCGCGACCGCCGCCGTCACCGGCTCCTGTTGGTTGTTGGTCATCGCACCTGCTCCCCCGCCGAGTTGTCCGCCCCGTTCGCGTGGTCCGCGTGGAGCACCCGGCCCCGCGGTCCACGCGCCACTGCCGCTTTCTGATCGCATTTGCGCATCTGTCGCACCTTTCGCGCAAGCCCCTTCCCCCTCTGGCTCGAATCTGACAGCATCGTCCGCTATCCGGTACCGAAGGTCCGGATGGGGGAGGGAACTCGACCTGTGCTCGGCTTCGTCGTGCGCCGGCTGCGCGGGCGCTGGCCGCTTGCCGTCGCCGTACTGCTCACCGTACTGATCACCACGACCGCTCTGACCGCGCTGACGGCCTTCACCCGTGGCGTGGAGGAGGAGGCACTGCGGCGAGCCCTGACCGGCGCGGAGCAGGCCCGGACCACCGTCGTGGTCACCAGCGGCCGTCCGGCCGCCTCCCGCGCCAAGGACGACGAGTCCGTCCGGGCCTTCGCCGGCGAGGTGTTCGGCCGGCTGCCGGTGACCACCGAGAGCGTGGCACGCAGCCGTTCGTACGGACTCCCGGGCACCGCCGCTTCCGGTCGCGACGCCGATCTGACCCTGCTCGCCGCCCTCGGCCGGGAGCACGTACGACTGCTGGCCGGCGTATGGCCCGGGCCCGTCGCCGCCGGAGCCGGCACCGCGACGGAGCCGGTGCAGGTGGCCGTTCCGCTCACGACGCTGGCCCGGCTGGGCCTGGCAGGGTCAGCGCTGCCCGCGCCGGTCCGGCTGGACGACCGGTTCGGCGGGGCCGCGCTGACCGTGCTGGTCACCGGCGTGTACCGGGCCACCGATCCGGACGCCGGGTACTGGCGCCTCGACCCGCTGGGCGGCCGGGAGATCCAGTCCGACGCGTTCGCCACCTACGGCCCGCTCCTGGTGGACGACAGCGCGTTCACGACCGGCGGTCTCCTGCAGAACTACCGTCTCACCCTGCTGACCCCGGACCTGCGCACGGTCCGCACCTCCGACGCCGAGGCCGTCCGGACCGCGACGGGTCCCGCAGGGGTCGCCCTGGAGCGCACCACCTCGCTCCGGGCCGTCACCGAACTGCCGCGACTCCTCGCCGAATTGGACTCCGGCCTGCTCGTCGCCCGGTCCACCCTGCTGGTGGGCGCGCTCCAGCTCGCCGTCCTCGCGACGGCCGCACTGCTCCTCGTCTCCCACATCCTGACGACCCGCCAGGAACCGGAGCGCGTCCTGCTCACCGCGCGCGGCGCCTCCCGTCGGCGCCTCGGCGTACTCGGTGCGGCCGAGTCGCTGCTCCTCGCCCTGCCCGCGGCCGTCCTGGCGCCGCTGCTCACACCGCCACTGCTGCGCCTGTTCGGCCGGTTCGGACCGCTCGGGCGGGTCCACCCGGAAATCCCGGACACCTGGCTGGTCTGGCCGGTCGCGGCCGGCTGCGCCCTGGCCTGCGTCCTGCTGACGACCCTGCCGTCCGCCCTGCGCGGCGCCTCGGCCGCCGTACTGCGCCGCGCCGGCAGCAGGCAGGCCCTGGTGACGGGCGCCGCCCGCTCCGGACTGGACCTGGCCGTGCTGGGCCTCGCCGTCCTCGGCTACCAGCAGTTGTCGAAGTACCGGGGTACGGGCGCCCGCGTGCCCGACTCCCACGGCGGCGGGTTCGGCATCGACCCGGTCCTGGTCGCCGCCCCCGCCTTCGCCCTGTGCGGCGGCACGCTGCTGGTGCTGCGCCTGCTGCCGTTCGCGGCGCGGGCCGGGGGACGGCTGGCCGCGCGCGGCCGGAGCCTTGGGCCCGCCCTGATCGGCTGGCAGCTCGCCCGACGGCCCGGCCGGGCCACCGGGCCCGTGCTGCTGCTCGTCCTCGCCGTCGCCAGCGGGATCCTGGCCCTCGGCCAGCACGCCGCCTGGTCCGGTTCCCAGCACGACCAGGCCGACTTCGCGACCGCGGGCGGCCTGCGGATCTCCGGGAGCAGCATGACCCCGATGGGGCAGGGCGGACGCTACGCGGCACTGCCCGGCGCGGACCGCCTCATCCCGGTGGTCCGCATGGAACAGCAGCTGCCCGACGGGGGCGGCTCCGCCGACCTCATCGCGGTGGACGCCGCCAAGGTGGGCGAGCGCGTACCGCTGCGCGCGGACCTGCGAGGCGGGCACGGGATGCGCGAGCTGTTCGCCCCGCTCGCCGCGGCAGACCCGGGCGCCCCGACGGGGTCCGCGGCGGCCGGCGCCGCGGGAGCCGCTCCCGTACCGGCCCCGGGTGTCGCCCTGCCCGGCTCCCCCCGCCGGATCGACCTGGACGTGACGGTACGGTCCGCCGGTACGGGCTGGGCGACCGTGAGCCTGCTGCTGCGCGACCGGTTCGGGGCGACCCACGGGACGCCGTCGGCCACGCTGCCCGCCAACGGCGACGCCACCCTGCCGTTCCCACTGGACACCCTGACCGGCGCCCCGGTCGGTTCGGCCGCGGCCCCGCTGACCCTGGCGGGCATCCGCCTCTCGTACGCCGGGGACGGCGGCCCCGCGGGCGCCGGCAGCGAACTGAGCCTGCGCCGGATCGGCGTCTCCGACACCGCGGACGGCGGCGCCACGGCGGTCGCCGCGCCCGACCGGGCAGAAGCGCGCGGCTGGCAGTCGGCGCGCCCGCAGGGGCCCCGCACGGTGCGGGCCCCCGAGCTGTCCCCGGTCCCGGCCGGTGCCACCGACCTGATGCGGGTGCGTTATCGGGGGCAGGCCGGCACCGAGGAGGCCGTCAACGCCGTGCTGTTCCCGGCGCCCAACGCGCCTCCCCCCGCCGAGGTCCCGGCGGTCGCCACCACCCGCTACCTGAGGGCCGTGGGCGCCTCCGTGGGCGAGACGGTCCCCGTCACCCTGGACGGCGCGACGGTCCCGGTGCGGATCACCGCCGCCGTGGACTCCCTCCCGGTGGTCGGACGGTCGGCGCTCGCCGTCGACCTGCGCACCCTCGGCCGGTTCCTGGTGGAGACCGCCGGCCAGCAGCCGGCCGGACCCACCGAGTGGTGGCTGCCCGCCGCCTCGGCCGCCGACCCGGTCCCGGCCCGCGCGGCGGACAAGCTGCGCGAAGGGGCCAGGACCGAGCGGGTCCAACTGCGCGAGGAAACCACCGTGCGCCTGCTGGAGGACCCGTTGAGCGCAGGTCCGCAGAGCGCACCGGCTGCCCTCGCCGCCGCGTGCGCGGTCCTGGCGGCCATCGGTTTCGCGACGTCCTCCGCAGCCCAGCGACGGGTGCGCGGCCGGGAGTTCTCGGTACTGCTCGCGCTCGGCAGCCCGCGCCGGTCACTGGCCCTGGCATCCGCCGCCGAGGGCGGGGTACTGATCGTCATCGGGACCGCGGTCGGGACCGGGCTGGGTGTCGCCCTCGTCCATCTGCTGGCGCCCCTGATCGTGCTGACACCCGCCGCAGGACAGCCGTTCCCGCCGGTACGGGTGGACCTGCCGTTCTGGCAGACCCTGCTGACGGCCGCCGCCATCGCCGCCGTCCCCCTGCTGTCGGCCGTGCTCAGCGGCCCGCGGGGCCGCGACATCGCCGCCCGGCTGCGCCCCGTGGAGGAGATGTGACCACCCCGCCGCCGTCGCCCACCCCGCCGCCGTCCGCCATTCCGCCCTTGCCAGCCGCCCCGCCGTCCGTCGCCGTCCCGCGCTCCGGGCCGCAGCCCGCACCCTGGGTCAGGACCCGGTTGCGGGCGGCGCCACTGGGCACCCTGCTCGCCGCCGCGCTGGCGTTCGCCGCCGTCCTGCTGGCCGCCGCGCTGCCGCGGGCCCAGGACCGGGGCGCCGACCAGGCCCTGAAATCCTTCCTGGAGCACAGGGTACGGACCGACACCGGCCTGCAAGTGACCGCGCCGGCCCCGCTGTCCGGGCAGAGCGCCCAGGCCCTGGACGGGACGCTGAAGAGCCTGCTCGCCCGTACCGGAGCCACCTTCCACGTCGACGCGGCCGAGGTGGTCCACGGCACGCGCACCACCAAGCGGCTGCCGCTGCTGAATCCGCAGCTGTCCCGCCCGTCGGGTCTGCCGCCCAACATGTCCCTGCTGTACGTCCAAGAGGCCCCGGCCCACGTGAAACTGCTGGAGGGGCGCTGGCCGAGCAGCACTCCGCCCGCGGATGCCGGGGAGGGCGCCGCCGCGTACGCCCCGCCGCTCCAGGTCGCCCTCTCGCAGCGCGCCGCCGAAACCCTCGGCGCCCGCCTCGGATCCGTCCTGCAGAGCGCGCCCCTGGCCGACGGCACGCCGACCGTTGAAGTCGTCGGTCTCTACGCGGTCACCGACCCGGCCGAGGACTTCTGGGCGGACCTCGACTGCCTGCCGCGCGCGTGCGAGCACTACACCGGGGAGAACCTCTCCTGGGACGTCGACGCCCTGATCGGAGCCGGGGACCTCGGCCGGGTGGACACCTGGGGCCGCACCGCCGAGGACTTCTGGCGGCTTCCGGTCGACGTCGGCCGCCTGCGGGCGGACCGGCTCGACGCCACGACGAAGGAGGTCGCCTCGTACGTGGGCGGCCCCACCGCCACCACCCTCGCGCGGGAGACCGGCCGCGAGCGGCTGCTGACCACTTCGTGGCTGCCCGAACTGTTCAAGCAGGCCCACGAGCGCCGGCAGGCCGCGGCGCCGCTCGCGCTGATCGGACCCGCCGGGGTCGGCGGGGTCGCCTTCGTCGTCCTGTGCCTGGCCGGAGCGCTCGCCGCGGACCGCCGCGACGACGAGTTGCGGCTGTTGCTGGCCCGGGGCGGCTCGCGCGCCGGCATCGTCGGCCGGCTCCTCGGGGAGGGTGCCGTCACGGTGCTGCCGGCCGCCGCGGCCGCCACCGCGCTCGCCGTACTGCTGCTGCCCACGCCCCGGCTCGCTCCCGGGCTGCTGTCCGCCGCGGTCGTCGCCCTGCTCGCGCTGCTGGCCTTCCCGGTACGGGCGGCAGTACTGCTGTCCCCGCCGCGTCCGGCCGGGCGGTGGCGCCGGCCCGTGGCCGAGCTGCTCGTCGTCATCGCCACGGGGGCGGCCGTACTTGAGGTCCGCCGGCGCGGCGTCGCCCCGGCCGGTGGTGACCCGGACCCGCTGCTCATCGCGGCTCCGCTGCTGCTCGCGCTGTGCGGCGGGCTGCTGCTGGCCCGGCTCCAGCCGGTGGTGACCGGGTGGCTCGCACGGGCGGCCGGCCGCCGCTCCGGGCTGGTCGGCTTCCTCGGGCTGGCGCGGGCCGCCCGCGGCTCGGGGGCGGGCGGGACGCACGCCCGCGGCCGGACCGGTCCCTCCGTCCTGCCGACGGTGGCCCTGCTCCTCGCCGTCACCACCGGGGGATTCGGGGCCGCCGTCCTGGACTCGGTGGACTCGAACCGGCTGGGCGTCGCCCGGCTGGCGGTCGGCGGCGACGCGGCGATCTCCGCGTTGGGAACGGCGTCGCTCCCGGACGGACTCGCGAGGGCCGCGGGCGAGCTGCCGGGCGTACGGACGTCCGTACCGCTGTGGATCGACCACGACTACTCGGTCACCGGCACGACCCGGGGAGCCGGCCAGGTCTCCGTGATCGTCGCCGAGCCGGCCGCGTACGCGGAGCTGTCCCGCGCCCTCGGCTGCGGCTCCTTCGACCCGGCCCTGCTGACCGCGGGAGGCCCGCAGTCCGCCGCCGCGCCCGTGCCCGCGCTGTTCAGCGCCGGGCTGGCCCGGCCGGCCGGGCCGGGCACGTACACGCTGCGGCGCGGCAACGGCGGAGAGCTCAAGGCACGGGTCGCCGGCGTGATCGACTGCACCCCGGCCTGGCCGGCCCGGGACGCCGCGACCGTCGTCCTGCCCGCGGGCCCGGCCACGGCCCTCATCGGCGCCGGCCGCACGAACCAGTGGCTGGCTCTGGGTTCCGTCGACGGCGACCGGCTGCGCGCGCTGGTCCGGGACGTGCGCCCGTCGGCGTCTTCGACGACCCGGGCCCAGGGTCCGGCACCCGCCGCGGGCCTGGATCCGGCGTCCCGCTCGTACCACGCCGACAACGGGTATTCCGTGCGCACCAGCGCGGAGGCCGTCGCCGAGCTGGCCGCCGATCCGCTGCAGCGATCGGCGCAGCGCCTCTTCTGGGCCTCCGTTGCCGCAGCGGCCGGCTTCGCGCTGCTGGCCGTACTGCTGACGCTGATGCGGACCGTGCCCGGCCGGGCGGCGCTGCTGGCCCGGCTGCGCACCATGGGGCTGCGCCGCCGCCAGGGCGTGGCGCTGATCCTCGCCGAGACCCTGCCGCAGACCCTGGCGGCGACGCTGGGCGGGGCCCTGGCGGCGGCCGCCGCGGTGGCGTTGCTGGGCCCGGCGATGGACCTGTCCACCCTGGTCGGAGCGAGCGTGCCGACCGGGGTACGGCTCACGGCCGGCCCCGTACTGACCCAGGCCCTGGGCCTGGCCGCCCTGGTCGCCGCGGCCGTGCTCGTCGAGGCGGCGACGTCCGGGCGACGGCAGATCACCACCGAGTTGAGAGCGGGAGACCAGCGTTGATCACCGACCAGCCGACGTACGAGGAACTGCGCCGCCGGGCGACGGCCGCCGCCGAGCCCCGCACCCCGGCGGACGCCGCGATCGCCTGCGACCGGCTGGTCCGGATCTTCAGCACGGACGGCATCGAGGTGCAGGCCCTGCAGGGGCTGGAACTGACGGTCTCCCAGGGCGAGCTGGTGGCCCTCGTGGGCGCCTCGGGCAGCGGCAAGTCCACCCTCTTGAACATCCTTGCGGGCCTGGACGTACCGACGGCGGGCAGCGCGTCGGTCGCCGGCTACGACCTGCTGGAACTGTCGGCGCGGGACCGGCTGCGCTACCGCCGCGAAGCGGTCGGCTTCGTCTTCCAGCAGACGGCGCGCAACCTGCTGCCGTTCCTGACGGCCGCCCAGAACGTGGCCCTGCCGATGCAGTTGAAGGGAGGCGGCACCCGACGCGGCGCGCGCGCCCGCCGCGCCGCGCGGGTCGCGGAGATCCTGGACGCCCTCGGGATAGGCGACCTGGCGCACCGGCGGCCGGCGGAACTGTCGGGCGGCCAGCAGCAACGCGTCGCGATAGCCGTGGCGATGGCGAACGACCCCAGGGTCCTGCTGGCCGACGAACCCACGGGCGAACTGGACTCGGAGACGGCCGCGGCGGTCTTCGAGACCTTCCGCAAGGTGAACGAGGCACTCGGCGTGACGGTGGTCATCGTGACGCACGACCCGATGGTGGCGGGCGAGGTCCGCCGCACCGTGGCGATCCGCGACGGCCGCACCAGCAGCGAGGTCCTGCGCCGCCTGGTCACGGACGAGTACGGCGAGGAGTCGATCAGCGAACGGGAGTACGTCGTCCTGGACCGCTCCGGGCGCGTCCAACTCCCCCCGAAGTTCCTGGAGGCCCTGGGCATGGAGCACCGCGTGGCGGTCGACCTGGCCCCGGACCACATCGAGCTGCGCCCGGACCGGACCCACGGCTGAACCGCGCACGGCCCGGCATCCCGGTTGCCGGGCCGTGCGACGGTCTGCGCGGTCCGCCTGGCGCGCGCTGAGCGGCCGCGCGGCGGTCACCGCGCGGCCAGGCCCGGTCAGGAGCGCGGCGACACCAGCGCGACCGCCTCGATCTCCACCAACTGCTCGGGGAAGGCGAGGTCGGTGACACCGAGGATGGTGTCGGTCGTGCGGTGGTTGCCGACGTATTCCTTGTGCAGCCTCGCGGCCGTGTCGAAGTTCTTGCGCAGGTCCTTCGTGTAGATCTTCATGCTGATGATCTGGCTGCGCTGGATCCGGTAGTGCGCGAGCACCTTGTCCATGTTGGCGAACGACGTGCGCACCTGGGTCTCGAAGTCGCCGACGCCCACCAGGTTGCCCGCCGCGTCATGGGACAACTGCCCCGAGATGTAGATCGTGTCACCGGCTCTGATGGCCTGCGAGTACCCGTAGGACTCCTCCCACGGCACCCCGAACCCGAAGTGGTCCCAGCCGCGACGCGCCTGGTCCTGTGCGCTGGCTCCCTGCGGTCCCACGACGGCGATCATCACGGCCACCAATGCGGTCACCACGGCGGCAATGCCGAACCTGCGCCCTGACTTGGTCATTCCCTTTGTCCTTTCGTCCCCAGTGGAGCCTGGCGCGATGACGTTGTCACGGCACGAGCGAGAACTCCTCGAAAGGCAATCGATTGGACGTCAACTCTGCCCCGCACCGTTGTCCCGCCCCCCCGCCGGACCGGCTGCGGAGCCGATCCGCACCGCCGGCTGCAGGACAGTTCAACTCTCCGGCTCCTGACTGACGAAGCGGTCACGCGGATATCGCATGTCGGCGGGCGGCGGGGCCGGCCACCTCGGGTTCTGGGCGGCGGGCAGGCCGGGGGCCGGGCGGTCGGGGTCTCCGGCCTCCCGCCTGCCGCGCCCGTATCAGAGGCGGGACGGAGCGCCGAGGGGTGGGACGGTCTCGGCGGGGGAGGGGGGTCCGGGCGGGGTGCCGTCACCGAAGGGGCGGCCGCCCAGCGCCGCGCGGCCGTGCGGTTCGAGCCAGCCCGAAGGGTCTGGGCCGACGGGCACGATGCCGCTCGGGTTGATGTGGTTGTGGACGACGTAGAAGTGCCTCTTGATGTGGTCGAAGTCGACCGTGTCGCCGAAGCCGGGTGTCTGGAACAGGTCGCGGGCGTAGGCCCACAGCACCGGCATTTCGGAGAGCTTGTGCCGGTTGCACTTGAAGTGGCCGTGGTAGACGGCGTCGAAGCGCACGAGCGTGGTGAACAGCCGCACGTCCGCTTCGGTGATCGTCTCGCCGACGAGGTAGCGGGACCGTTCCAGCCGCTCGGAGAACTGGTCGAGCCGGGCGAAGAGACGCTCGTACGCCTTGGTGTACGCCTCCTGCGACTTGGCGAACCCGACGCGGTAGACGCCGTCGTTCACGTCCCGGTAGACCACCTCGTTCACGGCGTCGATCTGCGGCCGCAGCGCCGGCGGGTACAGCGCCGGCGCTCCGGCGCGGTGGTGGGCCGTCCACTCCAGCGACATGTCGATGGTGATCTGCGCGAAGTCGTTGGTGACCACCTCGCCGGTCGGCACGTCCACGATCGCGGGCACGGTGATGCCCCGGTCGTAGCCGGGGTCGCGGGCGAAGTACGCCTCCTGGAGCCGTTCGATCCCCAGCACCGGGTCCCGGCCGCCCGTATCGAGGTCGAAGGTCCAGCTGCGGACGTCGTGCGTCGGCCCGGCGACGGCCATGGGCAGGGCCTCCTCCAGCCCCAGGAGCCGCCGAACGATCGCAGCGCGTTGTGCCCAGGGGCAGGCGCGGCTCACCACGAGACGGTAGCGGCCGGGCTCCACCGGGAAACCGTCGCGTCCGTCAGCGGTGATCCGGGTGGTGATGTAACGGCTGTCACGGGAGTACCCCTTCACGGGGCGTACATAGCTCATCCCCTGGCCCTACCCAGTAAGCCCGACTACGAGCGGCCACTCCACCAGGGCTCCGCCGTCCCTCGTCCTGACCCCCACCTTCGGCATCCGCCCCTTCGGCATCCGCCCGAGACCGCCGCCTCCTTGCGCGGCAGTCGGGCCGTCCGGCTGCCGCTGCGGCGCCTCGCGGACACCCAAGCCGGGCCAGGGCGGTCGATAGGATGGACGCGCCCGGCCGCCAGACCGGCGAGCGGCCCGCGCCCGACGGGGGGACCCGCAGTGAGCCAGCACCGTTCCGCCCGTGCGGCGGTGTTCTCGGCCGGGTCCTGGGGCACCGCCGTCGGCAAGATCATGGCGGACGCAGGCATCAGCGTGACCGTACACGCCCGGCGCAGCGAGATCGCCGACGCGATCAACACGACGCACCGCAACCCCGGATACTTCCCGGACGTGGAGCTGCCCCGCACGCTGACTGCCACCACGCACCCGGTCGCCGCGCTGGACGGCGCGGACTTCCTCGTGCTGTCCATCCCCGCACAGTCCCTCCGGGCGAGCCTCGCCGCCTGGGCGCCGCACATCGGCCCCGACACCGTGATCGTGTCGCTGATGAAGGGCATCGAGATCGGCAGCGGCCTTCGGGCGAGCCAGGTGATCACCGAGGTGACCGGTATCCGCGACGACCGGGTCGCCGTGCTCTGCGGCCCGAACCTGGCCCGCGAGATCATGGACGGCCAGCCCGCCGCCGCAACCATCGCCTGCCCCGACGAGGCAGCCGCCCAACGCGTCCAGCGGGCCTGCCACACCCCCTACTTCCGCCCCTACACCAGCACCGACGTGATCGGGTGCGAGCTGGGCGGCGCGGTGAAGAACGTCATCGCCCTCGCCGTCGGCATCGCCGCCGGCATGGGCCTGGACCACAGCGCACAGGCCGTGCTCATCACCCGCGGCCTGGCCGAGACCACGCGCCTCGCGACTGCCACGGGCTCCCATCCGGCCGCCCTCGCCGGGCTTGCCGGCCTCGGCGACCTGGTGGCGACCTGCTCCTCACCGCTCTCCCGCAACCGCACCTTCGGCACCCACCTCGGCCACGGCCTGACCGTGGCCGAGGCCACCGCCGCCAGTCGCCAGACCACCGAGGGCGTCAAGAGCGCGGAGGCGGTCCTCGCGCTGGCCCACGCCCACGACGTCGAGATGCCGATCACGGAAGTCGTCTGCGCCTTGCTGCACGAGAAGGTCACCCTCGACCAGGCCGCGGCCGCGCTGATGCAGCGGCCCTCCAAACCCGAGCGCTGACTCCCGGCGGAGCTCCGTCGCGGGCCGTCCCGGGCCACCCCGAAGGGCAAGGTCGCGGTCTACGTCGGGCACCTGGACACGCGACCGACTCCTGGGAGGACCGGGCCCGATCACATCCCGGTGGCCGGCCAGACGGTCACAGCCGCGGTGGTGGCGAGCCCGATGTCGAACGCGATCCGGCGGTCCCCACCGGTCAAGTGGACGGCGATCGCACCGGTTTGCAGGAGTACCAAGCCGGTGGGCGGCGGCTTGCCCGAGCCAGGGAGCGATGCCCGTCAGGGGCGGCAGGACCATGCCGGTCGCGCCCAGTATTTTCGACCGTTCCCAGTGCCCTGAGGGCGGGCAACCGCACACGGTCGACCCAGGCCATCAGAGGTCGCAGCCGATCGTGGCTGCGGCTCACCTTCAGCGTGCCTGAGTAGAAGCAGAAGAGGGAGAGCGGTCCCACGACGATCCAATGGGCGATGTTCACAGTTTCCCGTTCGTGGGCCGCACGCTTGCGGGGCCCGTCGTCTGCGTCGATTGGCCGGGGGCACCACGGTCCTGCCGCTGGCAAGGGGGAGCGCCAGGACCGAACAGTCCCGTCGGCATCACGCTCACTCCGGTGGGCACGGTGCTGCTGGACGAGGCGCGAGCCCTGCTCGACCACGCCGACCGCGTCCGGGTACGCGTGAGCGCGGCAGCCGGCGTCGCGACCATCACCGTCGGCATCCTGGGCGACGGCACGGACCCGGGCTTGTCCCGGCGGGCGACGCCTACCGCCGGAACCATCCCGGGATCGACGTCCGCATCCGCGACACCGATCTGACCGACCCGACGTGCGGCCTGCGCGCCGGACTGGTCGGTGGTGGCGGTGTGGAACGAAGGTGACACGAACCCGTTGATCCGATCGTTCATCGGTATCGCGACAGCCGCGTACCGCCACTGAGCACGACGGCCGGTGCTGCCGCGGCTCGGGCACGAACGACCGCTTCCGCAGCGGGACTACAGCCCTGGCGTGTAGGGGGCGATGCCGATGATGAGGATGTCGCGTCGGCCGTGGTCCTTGCCGTCCGCAAGGCGGACGGGGGCGACGTAATGGCTGACGCGGTGGTCGTGCACGCCGTAGCCGTCCAGCGGTTCGGTCATCATGAAGCGGGCGTGGAGGGCGTCGGGGGGCAGTGCGTCAGGCACCCGGCCCGCGCTGTCGGGGGTGGCGATGACGTTGTCGCCGCCGGTGATGTCGTGGCAGCCGATGAGGTGGGCGAAGGTGAAGGTGGCGGGTGAGCCGCCGTCCTGGTGCAAGCAGTTCGGCGAGGAGACCGCCACCTGCTGCTGGCCCCCCACGGCCAGCGTGATCATGTGCACGCCGATGTACACAGGCGCGTGCTGCAGGTCCTGCAGCCACAGCGCCTGGTCGAGGTCGGCGCGGATCAGGGCGGTCAGCAGGCGGTTGCGCTGCAGTGCCGGCGGGACGTCGGGCAGCCTGCGCCGGACACGGGGGAACTCGGGGTTGTGCTCGTCCTGCCAGTACTCGGTGACGGTGCCGAATTCCGGATCGGGAACGCCGGGAACGAACGACAACTCGCCGTTCCAGGGCAGGTAGACGGCATGCGAGTAGCGGCGGTACCGGTTGGTGTCCGGCGCGTAGGGGTCGAGTGGCAGGTCGCGGTAGCCGTGGGCGAGCCGGGCGAAGTCTTCGCCCAAGGCTTCGGTGTCCACTCCCAGGTCGGCGGCGCTGAGACGGGCGTAACCGTCGCGGCGCACATTCGCACTGGTACCCGGTGACCCCGGAGAGGTGGCGCCGAAGGCCGTGCCCGGGACGTCGTCCGCCGAGCGGGGTGTCCCGCTCGGCGGTGCGCCGGGTGCCCGGTCCGTGGGGGCGGTTGCGGTCGCAGGGCTCTTCGGGGATCGGTCGTCCATGGTCTTCTCCAGCGTCCGTGAGCGGCCGCCCAGGATCGGTCCCCGGGCTCTGGCTCCCCCCTGTCCCGTCTCCTGAACCGCCGCACGGCGGCTTCGTGTTCGTTCCTCAGCGTGGCACGGCTACCGGGCGGCGTCGTGGTGGAGTCGGCCAGACAGCTGAGGGGGGGCCGAGCGGGTGCCGGCTCCGTTTTGCGGCAGGACGGCGATGCCGCTCCCGCCGGGCGGCGGGATCTTCGCCGGCGGGCCGCGGTCCGGTGGAGTTCTCCGCTCGGCCCGTTCCCGGCCCGGTGCCGGCGGTGTGCCGGGCGGGGGCGGTGCCGGGTCGGTCGTCCACCGCACCAGGTCGTCCACGACCGCGTGCAGTCCGCCCGCCCGGTGGGCGGCACGCTGACGGTGCGCGCCGGTACCCCGGCCGGCCAGCCGGTCGAGGAAGGCGGTGACGCGTTCGAGGTCTCCCGATTCCTCCAGCGCCGCACCGATGTGATCCACAAGCCGCCGGGCGCGCTCGGTCGCGGGAAGCATCAGCCCGGACAGCGGCTCCACCCCCTGTCCGTTCCAGCCGTCGCGTGTCGCGTACCAGTAGGCCGCACGGAGCAGCTCACCGCTGCGCCGCGGGCCCGGGTCGCCCTGCTCCACCAGGCGGGCGGACGTCACCACCAACGCGCGCACGACGGCGGCGATCGCCGCCGAGTCGGCGGGGTCAGCGGGAACGTCCATGCACCGCACCTCCAGGGTCGGCAGGCGCGGGTGCGGGCGGATGTCCCAGAACGGCAGTTCGGCAAAGGACATCCCGCCCACGTCGGCCATGGCCGCGGCGGTACGCCGGTAGTCGTCGAACGACTCGACGTACGGCGGCGGCCCCAGGGTGGGGAAACCCAGCCGGATCACCGACCGCCAGCTCGCGAAGCCGGTGTCCCGGCCGTCGTGGAACGGGGAATTCGCGCTCATCTCCACCAACAGCGGGAGCCACGCCCGCAGATGGTTGCCCGCCAGGGCCGCCACGTCCCGGTCCGGCAGGAACACATGGACGTGGAGCGCGCAGACCGCGAAGTCGTCCATCATCGACCGGTACAGCTCCACACCGGCCCGGTACCGTGGATGATCACCGACAGGCACCCCGGCCCCGCCTCCGATCACGGGCGTCCCGGAGGGGCATGCCCGGACGCCCTCCATCGCCGCGGAAGCGGCGAGCGCCCGGCGCAGCCGCACCAACTGGGTGTGCAGCTCGTCCACCGTCGCGCACGGCGTCGTGCGCACCTCGACCTGGAGATCCGTGAACTCCCTGGCCACCAGATCCCCGAGTTCGGCGGTGGCCCGGTCCGCCACCCGTGGTCCGGCCGGCACCACGGCACGGGTGTCGGCGCGGACCAGGAAGTACTCCTCCTCCACCCCCACCGTCGCCGCCTTGTCGTCGGCTCCCGGGGGCACCTCGCCGCTGTCGTCCATCCATCCAGACTCGCCTTGATCCCCGGCCTTGTCACACCGCCCTCCGGCAAATGGCCGAGCTTCGTGCAAACGGCACAGCGGTGCGCGCTCTGCGCAAGCGAACCCGTGTCGGCCGGGGTGGCCGTCGGGGGCGGTCGGCGCACCGGCCGTGTTCCGTGCACGGCGCACCTGTACCGGGACCCGGGACCCGGGACCCGGGACCCGGGGCCCGGGACCCGGCCGGGTTCCCGTCACCGATGATCGCCGCGCGAGCTCGTTAGGCTGGAGCACATGCCGGTTTCCGACTCCCCCCTCGTTTCTCCGGTGGCCGTGTGGGGGGTGATGCGGCGGCCCTGGAGGTTCCTCGGTTCGCTGTGGCCGTGGCGGTGCTGGGCCTACCTGGGCAGCGGGTTCCCACTCGGGTACGCGGTGCTGGTCGCGCTGGTGTTGCTGGTGGGGCTCGGGCTGCTGCTCGCGGTCGCCGGCCTCGGGCTCCTGCTGCTGCTCGCCGCCGTGGCCGGCGCCGTACCGCTCGGGGAGCTGGAGCGGCGCAGGCTCCGGTGGGTCGAGCCGGCGCCGGTCGCCGATCCGCACACCTCGCTGGCCGGGGCCGGCGCCGCCGCCTGGCTGCGCACCCGGCTGCGGGAGCGAGCCACCTGGCGGGAGTTCGGGTATGCCGTCCTGCTCGGGGCGGTGTTCGGGGCAGCCGGCTTCGGGGTGCTGACGCTCCTGGCGTTCTCGCTGATCCTGGTGGCGGCCCCGGTCATCGTGTGGGCCCTCGCCCCGGAGCCGGTGATGCTGATACCGGGCCAGGCGGTTGCGGGCCCCCTGGAGGCGCTGGGCGGGACGGCTGCCGGGCTGGCGGGGCTGGTGCTGGCGGCGTACGCGGGCGCGCTGATCACCGGGGCGCAGGTGAAGGCGGCCCGGCTGCTGTTGGGGCCGCGCGAGGAGGACGGCCGGGTGCTGGAGCTGACCCGGTCGCGGGTCCGGCTGGTGGAAGCCTTCGAGGCGGAACGGCGGCGCATCGAACGCGACCTGCACGACGGGGCCCAGCAGCAACTGGTCGCCCTCAGCATGACCCTGGGCCTCGCGGAGCTGCGGCTGCGCCGGATCCCGGAAGCGGCCGAGGCCGCGGTGCTGGTCGGCCGGGGGCGCGCCGAGGCGAGGCTGGCCCTGGAGCAACTGCGGGACCTCGTACGCGGCATACACCCGCAGGTACTGAGCGACCACGGGCTGGCGGCGGCCGTCGCCGAAGTGGCGCTGCGCCATCCCGTGCCGGTCACGGTGGAACTCGCCCACCTGCCCAGGCTGCCCGAACCGGTCGAGACCACCGCCTACTTCACCGTCACCGAGGCGCTGGCGAACGCCGCGAAGCACAGCGGCGCCTCGCACGTCGGCGTCGCCGGTAGGATCGAGGGGGACCGGCTCACTCTCACCGTCACGGACGACGGCCGCGGCGGGGCCGATCCCGGCGCGGGAGCGGGCCTGGCGGGTCTCGCGGACAGGGTGGCGATGTTGCAGGGCAGGCTGATGGTCTCCAGTCCGGTGGGCGGCCCGACGGAACTGCGCGTGGAGGTCCCGTGCTCCGGGTGATCCTCGCCGAGGACTCGGTGCTGCTGCGCGCCGGGCTGACGGAACTGCTGACCCTCGGCGGCCACCAGGTCCTCGCCGCCGTCGGTGACGCCGCCGCCCTGCTGCGGGCGGTGGAGGCCGAGCGGCCCGACGTGGTCGTCACGGACGTACGGATGCCGCCCGGCCTGCACGACGAGGGACTGCGGGCCGCGCTCGAACTGCGCTCCCGCGATGCCTCGTTGCCGGTCCTCGTGCTCTCCCAGTACGTGGCCACGGCGTACGCGACCCAGCTGTTCACCGGCGGTTCACCGGCCGGGCTGGGCTACCTGCTCAAGGACCGGGTCGGCGAGGTGACCGAGTTCCTCGACGCCCTGGAACGGGTCCACGGGGGCCAGACGGTCATCGACCCGGAGGTGGTGCGCGTGCTGCTCGCTCCCCAGCAGGGCCCGGACCGGCCGCTGGCGCGGCTCACCCCCCGCGAGCGCGAAGTGCTCGCACTGATGGCGGAAGGGCTCAACAACCAGGCTCTGGCGGCCAGACTGTTCGTCACCGAGGCCGCCGTCGTCAAGCACGCAGGCAGCATCTTCACGAAGCTGGAACTGGACCCGACGGAGGGCAACCGCCGCGTCCTGGCCGTCCTGGCCCATCTGCGGGGCACCGGGCGGAACTGATCCCCCCGGATAGTGATGAGGCTGTGACCTGGGGGTATTCACTTCCACGGGGTTGATCCCCAGGGTCTGGACGTGCCGAAGTCGCCACCCCCTCCGCAGCCGCGATGGCCACGTCCTCGCCGATGGCGCAGGCCGCTGCGGCCGCCGACCCCGCCTCCCGGCCGGTGATCGCCCTGGCCGACGCCTTCCCGGCCCAGGTCCCGGACGGCGCCGGTGGCGCCTTCACCCGGGTGGGCTCGGCCGCGCTGGCGTCCTGTCCCGAACCCGGTACCGTCGGGCCGCGCCTGGCCGGCTACATCGCCGAGGGAAAGGGCTGCGCGGGTGAACAGACCGCGCTGTACAAGGACGTGCGGGGCGACCACACGGGAGGCGGGCGGGCCATGGTGGTCGCTCTGGGCCAATGGTCCGACGGCCGGGGCGGCGACTACCGGCAACTGGTCGACCGGATGCAGCCGCTGCAGGACGCCGTCGCGCGCGCGGTGGGCCGGTACGAGAACGCCCGCTGACCGGGATCACCGGGCCCGCGCCGCACCCCGGGCCGGCGTGGCGGACCGGGCCACGATCCGGGAGGGCCCCGGGCGCGGGGCCGCCGAGCGGGACCAGGCCACGAGCAGCAGCGGCAGGGCCAGGTACCCGAAGCGGCCGGCGGGGGCCAGCGAGAAGGCGAGGGTGAGCCCGAGCGCAAGCCGATCGGCGGCGGCGACGACCGTGCGCGGCGGGCGCACCCACAGCGACACCGCCATCGCCAGGCCGCCCAGGGCCAGCAGGGCCACAGCCAGGTACCAGCCCCGGGGTCCGAGTCCGGCCAGCAGATGACCCGGCAGGGGGCTGCTCGCCGGGGTCGCCACCTCCGCCCGGCCCGTCGGGAAGGCGAACACCTGCCGCCACAGCTCGGCCGGTTGGAGCAGGACCGCCGGCAGCACCAGCAGGGCCGTGACCGACGCCGCCACTGCCGCGCAGCGGACCGCCGCACGGGCACCCCGGCAGGCCCCGAGGACGGCGACGGCCACCGCCACCGCGGGCAGCGCGGTCCACTTCATGGCACACGCCGCCGCGAGCGCCGCCCCGGCCACCGCCGGGCGGCCGGAGGAGGCCGCCGCGAGCGCCAGGCAGCACAGCCCCGCCAGCGGCAGGTCCACCCCGCTCACCGCCAGCGGAAGGGCCACCACAGGAGACGCCACCAGCACCGGGAGCAGCCGGGGGGCGGGACCGCCGAGCATCCGGCGCCCCGCCCACAGGGCGGCGAACAGGACCGCCGCGCACCAGATCCGGGCGTCGCCGAGGAGGCGGACCGCCCAGCCGTCGCCGCCGCCCAGCAGGGCGCGCGGGAGGCCGAGCAGGGCCATGCCGGGCAGGTAGGGGGTGTACTCCTCGACCCCGGCGGGCTGGTCCACGTAGAGGCGTCCGGACTGCAGCAGGAGCCGCCCGGACCGTTCGATCACCGCGACCTCGGACTGGCCCCGGCCGGTCAGGACCAGGTACAGCAGCGGTACGGCGACGGCCCCGAGCAGGGCCGCACCGACGGCCACCCGGCGACGGCCGAGGACGCCGGCCCCGGCGGCGGCCAGGTAGCCGCCGCCCGCGCACCAACCCCACAGCCGGTGCGGGCCGAGCGAGGAGACCAGCGGGAAGGACAGCGCCCAGGCGGCCGCGAGCAGCCAGCCGACGGTCCACCGGACGGCGGACGAAGCGGGGAGCAAACGGGAGGCCTGAAACGGGAAGGTGCGGACGGAACGGGTCATGGACCCATTCCAGCCGCGCGGCCCCCGCCGGGTCTGCACGCCCAGGCGGAGACTTAGTGGTGGGGTTTTCCCTACCCTCGCCGGGCCCCGCCGCCGGCCGGCGCTTCGTACCAGGTGCGGCCGGGCATCAGTCGGGGCTTGCCGTGAAACCGCCGTGGGGGAAGCCGGGACCAGCCAGTGGGCCCAGTCGGACGAGGCGTCCAGGTGGTCACGCGATCACTCCACCAGCGGCTTCGGGGCGGTCATGGCCTGGCCGCCGATGTCCGCCGCGTCCGCGAGCTGGTCCCGCCACCACGACCCCGCCTCACGGGCGTCCATCGCGGCCCAGACGGGCGTCCGCTCCACCTGGGCCCGGCCGAGCCTGCGGGCCAGGGCGACGAGCTCCCGGCCCGCAGGCCCCCGCCCGGCACGGTAGGTGTCCAGCAGCTCGTCCCAGGAGGCCGACCGGCGCCAGGCGGCCTCGAAGGCGCTGGCGTCCTGGAGGGCCTTCGCCGCCCCGCTGGTGGTGTGCGGGCGCGCCACGACCGCCGCGTCACCGGCCAGCAGGAAGCGGCCCGCGGTGGTGTGCGCGCTCGCAAGGTCGTAGATCGGCTGGACGAAGGTGTGCTCCGCGTCCGTCAGCGAGATGACGCGGGCCCAGTACGGCGGAAAACCGCGCTCCAGCAACTCGGCCAGTGCCGCGCCCAGTTCGGCAGTGACCTGCCCGGGCGGAAAGCTGGTGGGGTCGTCCAGCCGCAGCCGCCCGCTCTGCGGGGGCATCGCGTACAGCACCCAGTTCACCCGGGGACCGGCCGGGCCGGGGATGCGGTAGACGACACAGCTGCCGCCTTCGAAGCAGACGGTGGTCACGGCGTCACGGGGCCAGTCCGCCTCGCCGGTCTCCGCCAGCCGCCGGGCGTCGAAGTTGCCGCGCCAGCAGACGTACCCGGCGTACTCGGGGCGGGAAGTACGGCAGACCGTCTCCCGTACCACCGAGCGGTACCCGTCGGCGCCGACGGCCAGGTCGTACTGCTCCGTGCCCCCGCCCGCGAGCCGCACCTCGGCCCGGTCCCCGGCGGCGGCCACCCCGGTCACCGCCACGCCCTGGCGGTAGACCACGGATGCGGGCGTCGCCTCCCGTAACCCGCTCCACAGCAGTCCCCAGTGGTAGGAGTGGAAGGGGAACGGCTGCTCCCAGAACATCCGCCCGGCCGGCCCGGCGGCGGCGTCCCGGACCACCCACCGGCGCCGGGTCAGCCGGTGGGCGGCGATGCCCGGCGGCAGGGCGCCGGTCGCCGCGAGTTCGACGGCCCGCTCGTCGTGGATGCACAGCCCGAGTCCCCGGTCGGCGAGCTGCCCCCGGGTGCGCTCCAGCACCACCACCTCGTCCGCCCCCGCGCGTGCCGCCGCCGAGGCGAACGCACATCCGGCAATGCTTCCGCCGACCACTGCGACCGTACCGCCCTGCATGGCTGCTCCCTCGACTGGCCGATCCCCGCACCCGGTCCCCTGCCGCGACCGGCGGGGCCGGTCCTACGGGGACTCTCCGGCACGGGCGGGGGATCCGGCAAGGGAGCACGGCCGGTCACCCGGCCAGTGCCGCCTCCCCGACGCGCCGGGGGTGACGTGCCCACCGGCAGCTCCCTCCATTGGAAACGGTGCCCTGACGCCATGCGCGGGAGGGCAGGCAGAGACTCCGCTCGTCAGGGCGGTATGCCCGCTTTGTGCATATTCTGGGAAGTGTGATCGAGTCTGGACGGCCGCGACTCCACGGGCGCCCCGGCCCGGGAAGACTTGTGCGGCTGTCGCCGGTCATCCTGACCGTCGTCATCGCCAGCCTGGCATACGCCACTCCGCCGGAATTGGCCTTCAGTCGCCTCCTGCCCGCGGCGCCGGCACTCGCCGCCGCCATGTGGCCGGTGCTTCCCACCGTCCTGCTCGGGACGGTCTGCCTCTTCCTGATGATCGGCCTCAGCCTCGTCTTTCCCGGTCTGGGGACGTGGTGGACGGCTGCGGGCATCATCGCGGTCACCGTGGCCGCAGCGTACGGAAGTCATGTCCGGCTCCAGCGGGAGCGCACGCTCTTCCAGGTGCGGCTCGTCGCCGACGCGGCGCAGCAGGTGGTAATGAGCCCCATGCCGCGTGTCGTCGCGGGCATCGAGATCGAGTCGCTGTATCTCGCGGCCGCGGCGGAGGCCCGCATCGGCGGGGATTTCTACGAGGTGGTCGACACGCCGTACGGGGTCAGGCTGCTCATCGGTGACGTGCGGGGCAAGGGCTTGCCGGCCGTGGGGGCGGCCGCGGCGATCGTCAACGCCTTCCGGGAGGCGGCCTACGGGGAGGCCGACATGGTCAACGTCGCGCGCAGGCTGGACGCCAGCAGCACCCGTTACAACGCCGCCTTTCCCCCCGAGGGGCCGATGGAGCGCTTCGCCACCGCCCTTCTCGTCGAGATCCCGCGCGAGGGCGGGCACATCGGCATCCTCAACTGCGGACACCCTCCACCGCTGCTCCTGCACGGCGGCGATCTCCGTGTGCTCGAGTCGGCCACCCCCTCGCCACTGCTCAGCCTCGCGGAGCTGATCGGCGAGCACTACAACGTCGACACCTTCGACTTCGCCCCGAACGACCTGCTGCTCCTCTACACCGACGGGATCGCCGAGGCCCGCGCCCGCGACGGCGAGTTCTTCCCGTTGGCCACTTGGATGCGCCAACAGCCCGAGACACCGCCCCGCGAACTGCTCACGGCCCTTCACCGCGACCTCCTCCGCTACAGCAGAGGGCGCCTTGACGACGACATCGCCGCCCTCGCCGTACGCCTGGGTGAGCCCTGAGGCGCCGCTCCCGGCCCTGTGCCGGGCCGACCGCCAGCTCTGCCCGGTTCACATAGTAGCCATGGCTATAGTAGCCATGTACTCTATTTGCATGAGTAGGAGTTCACCGGGGGGCACTCCCGGATTCCTGGTGTGGCGGCTCGCCAACAAGTGGCGTGTCGCCGTCGATCGCGCGGTGGCTCCGCTGGGCCTCACCCATGCGCAGTATTCGCTGGTCGCGTCGCTGCACGGTATGCAGCGCGCCGGCGAGCGCCCCAGTCAGCGCCGGCTTGCGGACCACACCGGTCTGGAGGCGCTGTACGTGTCGAAGCTGGCGCGCGGCCTGGAGTCGGCCGGCCTGCTCGAGCGCACTCGCGACCCCCACGACCCGCGCGCTGTACAGCTCGCCCTGACCCCGCAGGGCCAAGCCGCTGCGCGGCAGGCCATCGCGGTGGTCCAGGAACTGCTCAAGCAGTTGCTGGAGCCCCTCGGCGGCCTCGATGCCCCGCGCACGCACGCCTTCACGGATGAGCTGAGGGCCCTGCTCGAAACCCCTCTCGCTCCACCCGCACTCACCGACGAGAGCACTCAGAGGACAACACCATGACCACCGCTGCCTCCACCACCAGCGCACCTGCCGCCGACGCCCGCGCCCTCGGCCTGGCCCACTACGCGGCCCGCGGCGTCCTGGAGCACGTCCTGGCCCGCCACGGCATCACGTTCCAGCACCAGGTCGTCCTGCGCGCCGCCGTCACCGCCGACACCCCGCAGACGCCGGACGATCTCGCCACCCGGGTCCAGGCCTCCCTCAAAGCCGATCCGGCCGACGTCCGCGCCACTCTCGACGACCTCCTGACCGAGCAACTGCTCGTCGTCGACGGAACGCACCTCCGACCCACAGAAGCAGGACGCCTGCTGCTCGCCGCCGTCGGCGCTGAGACCGCTCCCATAAGCGCCCGCATCTGGGGCGGCCTGGCCGCCGATGACCTGGCCGCCGCCGGCCGCGTCCTCGCCTTGGTCACCGAGCGCGCCAACGCAGAACTTGCTGCCCTGACCACCTGACACAGCCGCACGGACCGGGGCCCGGTGGACGCGCGCGGTCACGGCCCGGAGGCAACGAGCCCGTCGACGCGAAGGGCTGCGTACTCCCGAGGCCGAGGGGTAAACGCGGTGTACTGCCCGCGAGTCGAGGAGGTCCCCGCATGTCGGCACGTCCGGGTCCAGCTCACGCAGTGCAGACCCCAGTCGGCTCGGTGCTGGGCGAGCGCTACCGGCTCCAAGCGCTCATCGGCTCCGGCGGGACGGCGGACGTGTACCGGGGTGTCGACCAGGTTCTGGGACGCGAGGTCGCGGTGAAAGTGTTCCGCTCCGGAACGGACACCGTCACCGCCGACCGTTTCTGTGACGAGGCGCAGACCCTGGCCCGTCTCTCGCACCGCGCCCTGGTCACGGTGTACGACACCGGACGTCACGATCACGGTGCCTACATGGTCACCGAACTCATACGCGGCATCACGTTGCGCACGCGCATCGACGCCGGCCCGCTCAGCCCGGTACAAGTGATCCGGCTCGGCGCCGAGATCGCATCTGCCCTCGACCACGTCCACGCGCACGGCATCATCCACCGCGACATCAAGCCGTCCAACGTCCTGCTCTGCGACGACGGGTCGCCCTTCCTGGCCGACTTCGGTCTCTCGCGGACCTTGGACGACCATTCCCGCAGCGCACCGGACACGCTCGTCGGAACCCTCGCCTATATGGCCCCCGAGCAGCTCCGCGGCCACGGTGCGGGCACCGCCAGCGACGTCTACGCCCTGGGCCTGACGCTGCTGGAGGCACTGACAGGAGAGCGCGAATACGCCGGCACCCCCGTCGAACTCGGCGTCGCCCCGCTGCTGCGTCCCCCGCACGTACCCGAGCTGCTGCCCCAGGCCCTGGGAAGACTGCTGAAGGCGATGACCGACCAGGACCCGCAGGCACGCCCCGACGCCGCCCGGACCCATCTGGTGCTGCGGGGCCTGTGCGCGGCGCCGGGCCCGCGCCCCGCACCGCAGCCGGCGCGTGAACCCGGGGCCTCGGGGCAAGCACCGGATACGCACCGTGCACCCGTTCCACTGGCCCGGGCCCGGCAGGTGCCCGGCGGCAAGAACAGAAGGTGCCGGACCGGCCGTCGTACGAAGGGAGCGGCTGTGACGGCTGCGAGCGTGGTCGGCGCGTCCCTGCTTCTGGTAGGGGCGACCGCCTCCCCCCTGGCGACAACAGGCAGCCGGCCGACGGCACCCGAGGCGGCGGCCCGTACGTCGCCCACGCCCGCCGCTCCACCTGCCGCCCTTCCCACCGCCCCCGTAACCACGGCTGCGCGCCCCGCGCCTGCCGCCGCCCCGGCCATCACCCCGAGCCTTGCCCCCTCAGCGGCTCCCGCAGCGGCGCCGCCCGCGAGCCGGAAACCGAAGGCGAAGGACAAGGACAAGGAGCGCAAGGCCAAGGACAACGGGAAGACGGAGAACAAGAAGCGGTAGCCCCAGCGTCCGCCCGTGGCGGGTACCTGAGCAGACTGACGCCTTCCGCGAGGGTTCGGATGCGGGCCGCTCGGCGGGTGCATGAACAGGGTCAAGGACGGGCTCGGGCGGGTCTCCGTCGAGACCCACGGGGGCTCGTCGGGATCTCTCTCTGCAACGAGTACATCGACGTCGCGTGCGCCGTCCCCGAACCAGCGTCAGTACTGCGGGAGACGGTGTCCCGGGCGGAGTGCTCGCGCTCGCCGAAGCAGTCACCGGGCTCCGTCGTGTCTCGACCGGCCCTCCACCAAGGCGCAGGCATCAAGCACGCATGCTGCATCTCCGTTGACCATTCACGGTCGGTTCACCGGCCACTGGAAAGGAACCTCGCCATGCTCACCCTGACGCCCCGCAACGGCGCAGCCCCGAGGGTCTTCGGCCCGGCGCCGCACGGGCAGGGCTCCCAGATCGCCCCGATCATGCTGCAGGAAGAGCTGTGGGAACGGATGCGTGCGTTGCCCTACGTGTACATGTCCCCGACGCTCGTCTCGGTCCCGCACGCCCGTGCCCTCTTCCTGCCCGAGGGCATCGGCTCGGGCCCCGCCGAAGCCTTCCAGCGCGGCAGGGAGTGGGCCCACATCCATCCCCACCACGACGGCTCGCTCCACCTCACGCTCCCCCCGGAGGCAGAGGAAGACGTCATCGCCGCGGGCTGGGGCGTGCACCACCCGGTCCAGGCCGTGACGCTCGTCTACGGTCCCAGGACCGCAGCCGAGTTGGAGACGGTGTGGAAGATCGTCCAGCTGTCGTACCGGTACGCGGTCGGCGCGAGGTGAAGGACCCTGGGTGCTCGCGCTCCCGCGGCCTCCGGCCGTAGCAGAACGGAGGGCTCGTCGTACCGGGTGCCACCACCCGGTGTCTCTTGAGAAGACCGATGCCGCATTCGGTCGGGTCCTCGGTACTTCTACGGCCCGGGGAGACTGGTTCCGTCGGTCTCGGCGAGCGCTCGCGCGGGTCGGCGTGCGCGGCATCGTTCTTCACTGTTGGTGGTCGGGACTGGGGTGGTGGGGCGTTCGGTCGCGTTGGCGCTTGCCTCCGCGGAGCCGGCCGTGCGGGTGGTGCCGGCCGGCGCGAGCGGCGGTGCGGCGGCATCACATGCGGCGGGCGCGATGCTCGGCGCGCTCGGTGAGGTCACGGCCCACAGCGCCCGGACCCGGCACGGGCGGCAGCGTACCGAGCCGGCGGTCACGGCAGCCCGACGGTGGCCGGCCTGGCGGCAGCAGGTACGCGCCTGCGCGGGTACCCGTGCTCCGTTGGCGGACGGCGGCCGGGCCCCGCGCCCGTCGGCCGGGTGCTCTTGTGGACGAGTCCGCGCGCACGCACGCGTTGGCCGGCGCGGCGGTGCGGGCGGGGTGGACGGCGACGCATCCGGGGGCCGTGGGCCGGACGACGAGCAGCAGAGGAAGGGACCACCGCCACTGTGCCGCACGGCCGTCCCAGCGCCCGGACGGCCCCTGCCGGCCTCTCGGCAGGCTGACGCCCGGGCGCCGGTCAGCCGGATGGCGGCCCGTCAGCCTCGGGGAGGCGGAAGGCCGGTCCGAGTACGGTCGAGGCGCCGGGCGCGCTGGGGATCCGGGACAGTTCCTCGGCTTGGCTCTCGAAGGCACGCATGCGGGCGACGGCGTTGCGGAGTTCGTCCGGGTGGCCGTCGAAGACGCGCCGCAGGGCTTGTAGGACCTCGTCGTAGGCGGCGTCACAGGCTTCGGAGGCCTCACGCTCCCGGCTGCCCGGGGGGAGCTTCTCGGTGTCGGGGTCGTCCACGAGAGGCAGCACGCCGGCGCCGGCCAGGGTGAGTGGGGGACCCGTGAGCTGCCAGCTTCCGCGGTCCCGGACGAGTCGGCGTCCTTCGGCGATCTCCATGAACCGGTAGTAGTGCGCGAGTTCCTCGGTCCCGCCCCCGGCGGTGGACATTGCCCGAGCGGCGTCCGCGTTCGGCACGGTCAGGGGCAGCAGGCCGCTCAGGGAGAGTCCCGCGGCGGCCTGCAGGGTGCCGCGACGGCTGATCTCCGGTCTCATCGGGCGCTCCTCGGCGGTGGTGGTTCGGTGGGGTCGGTCGGCAGCGCGCCGACGGTGGGGTTTTCCACGGTGCCCTCGCCCTGCCGGATGATCTCGACCAGTGCCCACAGGGCGCTGGGCAGGTCGGTCACCCGGTACAGTCGGCCCGGCGCTCCGGGCCAGAGGACCTGACGGCCGGGATCACCGGTGAACAGGTCCTGTCTACGGTTCAGATCGATGAGTGCGGTGGCGATGCGCTGGTAGAGCCAGCCGATGGTGTGGTCCTCGTAGCGGACCGTCTCGAAGAACCGCTGGGGCGCCGAGAGGATCTCGGGCGTCGCTCCGACGATGTCGCCCCGCGGCGAGAGCGTCACCTCATGGCCTTCCAGGATCCGCAGATCCCGCCGGCCGGAGACGGCCACCGGCGAGTGCGGGCGCTCGATCGCCATGAACACGTTCCTGACGTGCTCGACCGAACAGCGGCGCAGCGAGACCGTCAGGTCGGGCAGGACGCCACCGGGCAGGCGGGCCGGATAGCGCGGAACGAATCCCGGGCCGCCGATGGCAGGTGTCGCACCCACCGAGTTGAGGACGTTGCCCACCAGGGCCATGTGCAGCATCTCTTCCATGACGACGCTGCGCACGGTGGCCGCCACCTCCTGGTTGCGCTGGCGGTCCAGGGAGAGCAACGAGTACAGGTAGACCGGAATGATCGCGTGCTCCAGCGCCAGCGCTTCCTGGAGCGCCGCCACCAGACCCTCGCGGTCGGTGATCGGTGGGGTCTCGTCCGTGCGGGCCCTGGCGTGCTTTCGGGTCTCCACCGGCAAATTCAACAGCTCCCTTGCGTGTGGGGGCGTGGTTCATCGCCCGTAACCGGGATTCTCGTGCGTCCGCGCGCCGTTCGAAGGCAACCCACCCGTGCGTGGCGGCTTGTCAGCCGTGCGGAGCAGCGGGGGTACCGGCGGCCGCCACGGGCGCAGGTGTGTCGTCTGCCCGGACGGGGACGGCTGGGCCGGCGGAGGCCGCCGCGCAGACCGGCGGTGGTTCAGGGCCTCGATCGGTAGCCGTGAGGCCGGCAGACATCAGGCGCCGCCCCACCGGCCGCTGCCGCTCGCGAGTCCGGGAAGCGCGCGAGTGCCTCTGGCGGGCTCTGATCGCTGGGGCGGCGACGGGCGCACTCCTGGCAGTTCACCCTGGCGGTGTGCGCCGTACTGGACCCGCTACTGCCTGCCGGCGGCTTCGGCCGGGTCGTGTGAGTGACGTCGTCGGCACGCGCGACCGGAATGGTCCGCGTCGACGCCACGGGCGAGGCGGTGCTCCGGCTTGGTCGTCACCCAGCAGCCACCACCTGGCCCGCTGTGACCTGGGGAGCGGTGGGCAGCAGGGACGCGAGGTGGTCACGTACGAACTCGGCCGCCCTCCTGACTGACGCTTCGGCCCCGGCTTGGTCTTCGAAGACGCTGGTCGAGACCATCACCCCACCCCCCGCGTCCACCCAGTAGTAGGCGACGAATCCGGGAACTTGACGGAGGAGAGGCACGAAACCCTCGTCCACTCGGCGTCCCGCCTCGGCAGGATCGGTCACCTCTTCGTACCGTCGAATCACTGCGTACATGGCTGATCTCCTCGTGCATCCCAAGGTCACCCGGCGCGAAACGACATACCCCCACCCCGCGCGCGCCGCCCGCGAGACGCCCGGAAGGCACTCGGATAGGCGCATCGCCCGGGCCACACAGCTTCTGCAAGCCCCCTTTCGTCGCCCCCGCCGCCAACGACGAAGGCATCAAGGCCGTCCGCGGGCTGCGCCGCGCCGGGGGCACGTCCCGCGCCGTGCACACCCGCGACGCGCTGGCCGATGCGGAACTCCTGGAGAACGTGCGCCGCTTCGGCGCAGCGGGCGAGCAGTCCCGCTTCACCCCCCCGGCTCCCGCTGAAACTGATCACCGCCGACACCTCGCTGGTGCGGTGCGACATGCCCGACCCGATGGCGGACACACCGGCCACGACCGCGTTGTACATCGAGCACCCGGCGCTCGCGGCGTGCCTGCGGACGTCGTTCCTGACGGTCTGGGACCAGGCCGAGACGGTGGCCGGCCTCAGCCACCGCGAAGGGCGCCGGCCAGGAGACGACCTTCGGGCCGAGAGCGCGAAACCTTGGCACCCCCTGGCCCTGGGCAACTGCGCACGGCGTGCCCAGCGCGGTGCTGCGGCTGATGGGGAGCGGGCGGAGTCCGTTCAACGCACGGCGACGAGGACGTGACTGTTGCCGAACTGCCAGACCGTCCCGACGTCCTGGAATCCGGCCTCGCGCAACAGCTCGATGTGGCCGGACAAGGGCAGGTCGTTGCCCTCGCAGGGCGGGTGCCGGTGTTCGCCCTGCCGCGCGAGCAGGGCGGCGAGTTCGGGATCGGCGACGGCCCCGGACCACCAGGACTGCCAGTCCTCGCCGGTGCGGGCGAGCTGCCGCTCGGACCGGCGGCGGCCGATGTCGTCCGCCAGCTCGCGGATCTTCGGGGAGTCCGGACGGATGTGGTCGCCGTTGACGAACACGCCGCCGGTCCGCAGCCGTTCGGCGACGTCCCGGTACACGTCCCGCAGGGTGGGCTCGCTCAGGTAGTGCAGGGCGGTGGTGGACACGGCCGCGTCCAGCGCGCGGTCCACGGGGAGGGCCTCGAGCCACCCGGGCGCCCCGATCAGCGCTTCGACGTGGCGTACGGCGGTTCCGTAGTGGACCCTGCCCAGTTCCAGGAGCAGCGGATCGGCGTCCACCGCCACCACCTCGGCCTGCGGAAGCCGGTCCGCCAAACGTGCGGCCAGGCAGCCGGGGCCGCTCCCGAGGTCGACGACCAGTGGGTCCGGCCGGTCGAGCGTCACGCGCTCGACCACGTCCCCGATGACGGTGAACCGCTCCTCACGCTCGACCGCGTACCGCTGCTGCTGGGACTCCCAGCGCTGCACCCAGCGCGCGGCCGCCACCGTGCTCATGCTCATCGTGCTCTGGTTGCCTCCGTCGCCGTGACCACAGCCTGCTCATGAAAATCATTGCAGCCCGGACAGCGTGGTCACCAATTGCTGCATCTCTTCGGGTGTGTTGTAGACGTGCAGGCTGACGCGCACCGAGCCGTCGCGTACACTCCGCCCGGCCTGGCAGTGGTCGTCGGAGCGCACCATGAAACCCCGGCTGAAGAGGATGAACCCCAGGTCCTGGGCGCTGATCTCACGGTGCCGGAACGTCACGATGCTGCTTCGCCGCTGCACGGAGCTGTCCGCCGCGAGGCTGGTCCGGCAGCCGAGCACCTCGAACGCGTCCAGGGTGCTCAGCCCGTCGGTGAGGATCGAGGCCAGCGCCGTGGTCCAGCGTTCGATACGACGGGTCCCGGCTGCGTCCAGCCAGTCGAGAGCGGCCGCCAGGCTCGCGATCCCCGCCGTGTTCGGGGTGCCCTGCCAGCCGCCGGGGCGGAAGGCGGGGCCGCGCAGCCCGCGCGCCCAGACGGCGCCGGTGCCGGGCAGAGCCAGCGCCTTGTGCCCTGAGAAGACCAGGAAGTCAACGTCCAGAGCGGCCACCGACACCGGCAGGTGCCCGATGCTCTGCGCCGCGTCCAGGCAGATGGCCACCTGCGGACCCACGGCCTCGCGGATGCGGTGGACGTTCATGTCGGCGCCGAACACGTGGTGCACGTGCGTGGCCGCCACGAACCGGGTACGCGGCCCGACCGCCCGGGCGAGGGCGTCCGGATCGTAGTCCCCGGAACTGCTCTGGTACGGCAGCTCCCGCACCCGGATCCGCACCCCCTGCCGGGCCAGCAGCGCCCGGGTCTCCAGCCAGGGCGCGAGGTTCGCCTGGTGGTCCGCGTGCGGGACGACGATCTCGTCGCCGTCCTCCAGGAGCTCCGGCAGCCAGTCCCGCGCCACCGTGCGCAGCCCCTCGGAGGTGCCGCTCGTGAAGTGGACCGACGAGCGGTCCGGGGCCCGATCGCCGAGGAACTCCTTCACCCGGTCGCGGGTGCCCTCCACCAGGGAGGTCGTCGTGTTCGCCCACGGGTAGGAGCCCCGCCCGGCGTTGGCGTTGGCCGTCGTGAGGTAGGTCCGTACGGCGCTGAGCACCGCCTGCGGTTTCTGCGCGGTGGCGGCACTGTCGAGGTACACCAGTTCCGGATGACCGGTCACGATGGGGAACTGGGCCCGCAGCGGACGCTGCCAGGGGGCGAGGGACTTCAGTTGGGCTGCCGGGTCGTCCATGTCAGTCACGCACCAGCGGCGCGCCCGCGTCCCGCCAGGCGACGATGCCGCCGGCCAGGCTGCGTACGTCGGGATGCCCCATGCGGGTCAGCAGGGCCGCGTTTACCGGGCCGACTTGTCGCCGACGGGACAGGCCAGCAGAACCGGCCGGCTCGCGCTGAACGGCATTCCGCCGCGTACGAGTTCCTCGAAGAGCTCGTCGACGATGTTGACGGAGCCGTCGATGTGCAGGGCGGCGTACGCGAACGGCCCGCGCAGGTCGATCACGAGCGGGTGCCCGGTCTCGATCCACTTCTGTGCCTCCTCGACGCCGATCGCCGTGACCCGGCTCAGGTCCGCCGAGGTCAGGGTGGTCACGGAGTTCTTGGCCGGCGGGCGGCCGAACAGCTCGGGGCGGCGCGCCCGCAGGTAGCCCAGGTAGCTCTCCGCCCGGTCGCACACGATGAAGACGGCCGTCCGCCGCTCCTCCAGCGCGTCGTCGACCGGGCGGAGGTGGCGTACGGCGCCGTGGTAGGCGGCGCCGCCGGTGGGCCCGGCCAGCAGCGCGCAGCGCCGCAGCAGGGTCACCATCCCGTCGATGGCCTCGCCCGCACCGACGGTCTCGATGGCGTCGTAGGCGGCCGGGTCGAAGAGGCCGACCTCCTGTACCTCGTCGGCCGTCCGGATGCCCGGGATGAAGTCGGACTTCTCCCCGACCAGGCCGATGACGCGGACGCCCGGGGCGTGGGCGCGCAGTGCGGAGGCGACGCCGGTGGACGATCCGGCCGTACCCACACAGGCGATGAACCAGTCCGGCGCGCGGCCGTCCAGGTCCGCGATGATCTCGGGGCCGGTGCCTTGCGCATGAGCCCGGGCGTTCAGCGGGTTGAAGTACTGGTCGGTGTGCAGATGCGCGCTGCCCGGGCGGCTGAGCTGCTGGTGGAAGACGGTCAGCGGGTCATCGGTGGCGGTCGGGTCGAGGCATTCGCTCTGCCCGGGCAGTTCCTCGATCTCGGCGCCCAGCAGCAGGAGCAGATCCTTGATCTCGGGGATCCGCATGCGGTTGGTGACGCTCTTGAAGGGCAGCCCGTGCAGGCCGGCGATGAGTGCCAGGGCCTTGGCGGTGTTCCCGCTGGACAGCTCGACGATCGTCTCGCGGCGCTCGGCCGCCCCGGCCAAGCCTGCGCGGACCATGTTCCAGGCGGCCCGGTCCTTGAGGGAGCCGAAGGGGTTGAGCATCTCCAGTTTGGCGTAGAGGTCGATGTTGCGCAGTCCGTGCACGTGCGGATCGATCCGGACCAGTGGAGTGTTACCGATGGCCTCGGTGATGCTGTCGTACCTCATACCCGCTGTCCCCCCGTATCCAAGACCGGCCAGTACTGCTCGTCGAGACACCAGCGCCAGGAACCGCCCTCCTCTCGCACGGCGATTTTGCGGGCCGAAGGCTGCTGCTGGGCCGCGGTGGCGGTGAAGTCCATGCAGTAGCCGGCCGTGTTGGGGAAGGCGAGGAGATCGCCGGGCCGGGGCAGGGCGGGCAGGAAGACCGTCCGGCGGGTGATCAGGTCGGACTCCAGGCAGAGGTTCCCCGCGAGGTGCACCGCCACGGGCGGGCCGCCGGGCGCGGGCGCGGCGCCGTCGCGGCGCAGCAGTACGGGGTCCATGAGGATGCCGTGCTGCTCCAGCCCGACGTCGCCGGAGTTGAGGGCGAGCCGCACCACGGCCGGACCGGCGCCCGCCGCCCGCACTTCCAGCACGGAGCCGAGGGTGACTCCGCACTGGTCCACCAGGGCGCGGCCGGGTTCCGCGTACAGATCGCACAGGCTCTCCAGCAACACGGTGCCCAGCGGACGGCCGAGGCCCGGAGCGGGGCAGGAAAGGAGCTCGTCCAGGTACTCCGCCCCGGCGACGGGGCGGAAGGCCGGGTAGAGGCCCAGTGCCCCCTTGAGGGTGCCGTGCTCGTGCGCAGTCCGTAGCCGTGGCCGCCCCAGGTCATCGGGGAGCGCCCGCCCAGCACGGCCTGGGTGAGCGCGCTCGTGTAGCGCTCCCACTGGTCCGCGTGGGCCAGGTAGTTGATGCCGAAACCGCCGCCGACGTCGACCGCCCGCGGCCGGAAGCCGCGCAGTCGCAGCTCCTCCACGGCGACCAGACAGCCTTCGAGCGCCGCCGACTTCTCCTCGAGGCCGGTGGTGTCGAGGTGGTAGCCCACGCCGATCGGCTCCAGCTCGTCCTTGACGGACTCCAGAGTGTCGAGCAGGCCGCCGAGGGCCTTGTAGGAGACGCCGAACCGGCTCGCGCGGGAAAGCGTTCTCGCACCTGACGTCTCGAACCCGGACAGGCGCAGCAGCACCCTCAGCCGCGGCAGTCCGTACGTCCGGACGAGGCCGGCGGCCGCGGTCAGCTCGGCGGGACCGTCGGCATGGACGATCGCACCGGAGCGGGCGGCCAGCCACAGGAATTCCGGATCCTTCGGTCCGGTCGCCATCACCTTGTCGGCGGTGAAGCCGGAGCCGAGGGCGTGCTGCAGTTCGCCGAGGGAGGCCGTGTCCAGGCCGGCCCCGGTCGTCGTGAGGCGGCGGACCAGAGCGCTCGACCGGTTCGCCTTGTGCGCGAAGAAGAACCGGCCGGAGAGCTGATGCCGGTGCAATACCGAACTGAACAGGCCCAGATTCACCGCGATCTGATCAGGGATCACCACGTTGAGCGGTGATCCGAGCGCGGCGACGAGCGATTGCAGGAAGGAGGCCGACCGCAGTAGCGACGCCATTGCCGCACTGAGCCGAGGCTCCAGGTACAAAGGCGCGTCGCTCATGCCGGCTGTGCCCCCCCGATGAGGTGTGCAGGCTGGTCCTCAGCGTTCGTCCGTACGCCTTGGCTCCATCATGGGCCCGTTTGTACAGGCTCTCCAGGGGACGGCCCGGATCCGTTCCCGTATCGGCCGGAACAGGATGGTTCAGAGGCTGATGCTCATGAGGATGTCGTCACGGTAGTCGCCCGGTGCCACACGCAGCGCACCAGGCCACCGGCCCGCCTCCACCCACCCGAGCCTCCCGTAGAACTCCTCCAGGCCGAGTCCCGCCCGCGCGCTGAGCTGCAGCCGCTCCAGGCCCATCTCCCCGCGTGCCACGGTCCGTACACGCTCCATCAGCGCCGCGCCGAGCCCTCGGCCGCGGAACGCAGGATGCGTCTGGACGTGGTTGACCACACCGCAGTGCGCGATCAGAGGATGCGGATCGCGCCGGAGGACGAGCCAGCCCGCGAGGGTGTCCCCGCAGACGGCCATGATGATCCGGCTGCGGTCCGGCTCCAGCGCGGCGATGAGCCGATCCGCGACGGGGGCCACCTCGCGGGCGCTGACCGGCGGCATCGGGAACCCGGCCGCGATCACCGCACCGCCCGCGTTGGCCACGGCCACCCAGCAGTCGATCAGCTGCCGTCTCAGGCCGACGGTGAGTGCCTCGGGCAAGGTCGCCTGGAGGAGCCTGGGGGACTCGGAGGTCGCCATGGTGGTCAGCCTGTCACAGGGCCGTGGGCGGTGGGGGAGTGGCGCACGGCCGCTACCGGCCGGCGTACGGGAGCAGGGCCGTCTCGCGGGCGTTCTTGACGGCCAGGGCGAGTCGCCGCTGCTGCTGGGCGGTGACGCGGGTGACCCGGCGGCTGCGGATCTTGCCGCGGTCGGAGATGAACTTGCGGAGCAGGTCGGTGTCCTTGTAGTCGATGTAGGTGATTCCTGCCGCATCCAAGGGGTTGGGGCGGGACTTGAGCGGCTTGCTGGGGGACTGGCGGCGGGCCATGGGAGTCCTCGGGGGTAGAGGTACGGGGGGTCAGGAAACGGAGTCGAGCAGCGGAGCGAAGGCGGCGGGGAGTTGCTTCCACGCCTCTCGCCCGGCCGTGTACTCGGCTTCGGTCAGGAGGCAGGAGTCCAGGAGCTGTTCGATCCCGTCCCGGTCGAGGCCCGGAGAGGTGAAGACCAGGTGCTGGCAGCAGTCGCCGTGCTCGGGATCCCAGTCGAGGGCGGCCGCGGCCCGACGCATGGCCGGGACCAGTTCCCAGGCGGCATCGGGGAGCGAGGCCAGCCAAGGACCGGCGTTCTCGACGCACAGCGCGCCACCGGCCGCGTCCCAGGCGAGGAGGGTGTCGGGGCGGTCGGCGAGCCAGAACCGGCCGCGGCTGCGGGCCGCGGCGCAGGTCAGGTCCTCCAGGGCCTGGTAGAGCCGCTCGGGGTGGAACGGCCGGCGGCGCTGCCAGACGAACGTGGCGACTCCGGCCTCGTCGGCGTCCTGGGGGAGGAGCGCACAGGCGGGGTGCTGGGCGGCGGCTGCGCTCTCCACGTCGAAGCCGGCGAAGGCGAGCCGGGTGAGTTCGCTGGAGCCGGTGGGCACCCGGCGGGCCGTCGGGTGCAGCTGGGCGAGCAGGACGCGGTCCTCGTCGTCGGCCTCCCCGCTGTCGGCGATCGCGAGGACCGGCGCGTATTCGAGCTGACGGGCCCAGGTGTCCCCGACGGTCCGCCGGTCGGTGGCCGCAGCGGCGAGTCCGGCCTCGGCGAGGTCGTCGCCGTTGCCGAGGCAGGGCAGGACGAGCGCGGGGTCGACGGCGGTGATCACGTTGGTGAGTTCCAGTACGCCGCCGCCGTGCGCGACGATCACCTCTGCCATCGCCCTCGGCTCGACGGAGTCCCAGAGTTCCACCACGGCCAGGCTGGTCGGCCCGCCGGCGGCCAGCCGCTTCAGTGCCGGGACGAGGTCTTCGCGCAGCGCGCAGCAGGCGCAGTCGTTGACCAGCGGGGTCTGGTCGGCGGAGATAGCGCCCCCGCAATCGCGGAGCGTTCGGAGGACATTGCCGTCGGATGCCGAGGACAGATCGTGGTGCAGGGCGATGCTGCCCGGCACGCTGCGCAGCAGGTGCTCGACGGTCTCCTTGCGCGCGTCGGCGTGCATGCCGGCGACGAGCACGACGGGGAGGGTCACTTGCGCCCTCCGTAGCGGCGTTCGAAGCGCTCGACGCGGCCGGCGGTGTCCAGGACGCGGGCGGTGCCGGTGTAGAAGGGGTGGCTCTGCGAGGAGATCTCCACGTCGATGACGGGGTAGGTGTTGCCGTCTTCCCACTCGACCGTCTTGTCACTGGTGGCAGTCGAGCGGGTGAGGAAGGCGAAGTCGGCGGCCTTGTCGCGGAAGACGACGGGCCCGTAGGCGGGGTGGATCCCAGGCTTCATGGGGTTGCTCTCTCTGGGGAGGGGTCAGCGCTCTTCGCGGAAGTCGACGTGCCGGCGGGCGGCCGGGTCGTACTTGCGCAGCACCAGGCGGTCCGGGTCGTTACGCCGGTTCTTGCCGGTGACGTACGTGTAGCCGGTGCCGGCGGTGGAGCGGAGCTTGATGACCGGGCGTACTTCGTTGCGTGCCATGGCCCGAGTATACGACAATGGGAATCGTTTTCAATAGATGCCCGCGCCGGACGGTGCCGTGGCTGCGACCGCCGTCCGGCCCGGAGTTCCAGGCCGCTCGAGGGGCGGTTTCGTGCTCGCAGGCGGCTTCGATCCCGGATGAACACGAGCTCCCGGCCCGGTGCGGTGTCCGGTCCACGGGCGCCCGACGGCTCGAAGCGGGCCACCGCGCGTGAAACGGCAGGTCCGAGCGGAACGCGAGCGAGGAGATCCCGTACTCCTCGGTCTCCGGGACGTGGTCGCCGTTCAGCCTTATTTCCGGCTCGATCCTCGGGTGCGGCCACGAGCGGTGGGGCGGCGAGCAGCCCGTGCGCCGAGTCGTCAGGCGGGCTCGACGGTGATGGTGCACAGGCGCTTGGTGGCCCGGGTCAGGGCCACGTACAAGTCCCTTTCCCCACCGGGGCGGGCCGTGCTGATTTCCTCGGGGTTCATGACGACGACGCCGTCGAATTCCAGGCCGCGTGCTTCGGACGCCGGCACGATGCGTGCGTGGTGGGCGATGCCCTGGGCCGTCAGCTCGCTCACCCTGGTGTCCGCGCAGATCACTCCCAGAAGCTCACCCGGGTGCGCGGTGCCCTGGGCGCGGAGTTCCTGAACGACGGTGGCGACCAACCCGTCCGGAGGTGTGGTCACGGTGCGAGGGCTCTCACCGCTCCGCAGTGACCGTGTGGGCTTCTGGTCCGGCGCGATCCGCGTGAGCAGGTCCCGGACGCTCTCCAGGATCTCCCGCGTGGTGCGGTAGCTGACGGTCAGGTTGTGCAGTTTGAACCGCGGTCCGACGTGGGGGCGCAGTGCTTCCTTCCAGTCGCGTGCCGTCGCGACCGGGCCTGCCTGGGCGAAGTCACCCACCAGCGTCATCGCCCTTGCCGGGCAGCGGCGGACGATCATCCGCCACTGCATGGCGGTCAGTTCCTGCGCCTCGTCCACGACGACGTGCCCGTACGTCCGCTCGGGGGGGCCGTCGACCAGGCTCGCCGCCTCGTCCAGCAACGGCACATCGGCATCGGTCCACGGGTCGTCCGGACCGCGCAGCAGAAGGGACCGCTCCTGCGCGGTCAGGCGGGGCAGGCGCTCGGCGAGAGCGCCGGCGTTCGTCAGGAGCGCCTGCACGAGGTCACCGGGTACCAGCCGCGGCCACAACACCTCGACCGCTCGGTCGACGCCGGCGTCGTCGAGGAGATCGGCTCGGATGGCGTCCAGGTCCAGCTCGTGGACCGGACCCGAGTCGGCCGCACCTTCGGCACGGCGCTGGGCGGCTCCCGTGAACCGATCGAGGTTCAGGCCCGTCATCCTCTCGGCATCGGCGTCGATCTGCTCCAGGAGGTCGCCCATGTCTCGTTGCATCGCGTCGGTGACGGCGTCGACCAAGAGCTCCCTGAACACCTGGCGCGCGGGGTTGTGCCCCGGTGCGGCTGCCACGGCGGCGTCGCGTGCCGTGGCGACTTCCTCGCCGGACAGGTGCACCAGTTCCTGTCCGACCCGTACGGTGAAGTCACCGGCGGGGGCTTGGTGCACGCGCAGCAGGCCGGCCAAGGCGTCGGCGAGGTCGGAGCTGCCCTTGAGACGCGCCGTATCGAACGGGTCCGCCGTGTCCGTGGACACCCCGGCCAGTTCCCGGCAGGTCGCCAGAACGACGTCGTTCTCCCCGAGCGAGGGGAGGACCTGGGAGATGTAGTCGAGGAACCGGGCGTTCGGGCCCACCACCAGGACACCCTCTTCCGCGGCGCGCGGGAACGCGTACAGGACATAGGCCGCCCGGTGCAGGGCGACCACCGTCTTGCCGGTGCCGGGCCCGCCCTGCACGACGGTCACCCCGCGGTGGGCGGAGCGGACGACATCGTCCTGCTCGGCCTGCAGCGTCGCGACGGCCGCATGCATCCTGCCCGTACGCCGTGCCGACAGAGCCTCGGTCAACGGGCCGTCCCCCAAGACGTCCTCGTCGGTCGGGGCGGTCCCGTCCAGCAGTTCGTCGCTCACCGAGACGACCGTGCGCTGCTCGAGGCGCAGGTGCCGGCGCCGCCGCAGGCCCATCGGGCGGACCGGTGTCGCCTCGTAGAAGGGCCGCGCCGCGTTCGCGCGCCAGTCCACGAGCAGCGGCAGGTCATCCTCCTCCCTGTGCAGTCCGATCCGCCCGATGCGCAGGGCCGTGCCATCCGTCCAGTCGATGCGCCCGAATACCAGCCCCTTCTCGGCGCCCTCCAGCCGGCCGATTTCCTTGGCCAGACGCTCGGCGGCGATTTCTCTTTCGTATGCCTCACCGGTGCTTTCCGCCGGGGCCTTCAGCACACTCGCCCGGTGTACTCGCGCCTCGGAAATCCGCTCGGTAAGCAACTCATACAAGGAGGACACATAATCCCGCTCCGATTCAACTGCGCGCACAGCGGGATCATTCGTTTTCGACAACAGGGGGCTCCTTCGATTGGAGCCACACCATACGGTCATACCTCCCTAAAGGTAAGTCTTGACTTACTTGGTCAAGCTGTGGCCCTGCGACTGAATCCACGACGGCTGACCGTATGGTGCATCATGCATTCTGCCCGTTCCGTATATCGCGTGCTCCCGACGGTCACCTGCCTTATTGCGAGATGCCGGCGACGTTTTGCCGTGCTCGGGAAGGGGGGGGGGGAAGATCCGGCGAGGCGATCGGTGGCATCGAGCTCATTGCCAGGGAGCATCTGGTCGCTTCGGCTGGCGACCCAACCGGGGAGACGAGCGCAGACCGTCCGCCGCCACGACGCCCGGCGGCAGGCCCGTCCGTGCCCGGACCATCCGGCCCGGGCCGCCCAACCTGGATCCGCCGATCTTCGGCCTTCGTTCTTTTGATGTCGTCAGAGGAATGAAGGCCGACAGGCGCAGCGGCGTTCAATGAACCCGGGCTTTCCGGCGCCCGGCGGCGGCGCCGATCCAATCGGATCCGATGACGGCTGATGACACGGTTTGCTGACAGCCAAGGGCTGTCCCGTAATCCCCGGCGGGCGCACGAGGTCGGCTACGGCACCTCGCTGCATTGTCGGAACGCCTGGATACGATACTCCAGCGGTAGATCGTGATCGTGTTGGGGCTGCGGCTGGCCGTGTCGTGGACGCGCTGGGCAACGAGGGTGATGAACAAACGGGCGGGCTCGTTGCAGGTGAGCGGAATCAGCTCGTCCCGGGCGGGCTGGCGGGTGTGTTCGTCCGCACGGACGACGGCGAGGAAGGCACGGGCGAGCATCGCGAACGTCTCCTCCGCTCGCCTACCTCGATCCAGCGACCCGGACCAAGGTCGCCAGTGGCACTGGTTTGGGCGAGTAGCAGTGGAAGTAAGCGAGTTCGCCGGTACCGCGTGCCTCCAGGGCGGCGCGCAGTTCCGGGTTGCCGCCGTAGACCTCGTAGCCGGCGACCCAGGAGGCGTGGTGGCCGGCATCCAGGAATCGGGTGATCATGCGAGCCGCCAGTTCGGGTTTGGTCGCGAACGCGGTGTCCGGGGGGAGCCCGGCCGCCTGGCAGCGGTCAGGCCGGTCGGTCCACGAGCGCGGAGGTAGAGCTCCCGGTCCACTGCGGTATGTCCGCGCCGGCCTGCGTACACCAGGTAGACGGCGACTTGGGAGTTTTCGATTCTCCCTGCTGTGCCGGTGTACTGGCACTGGACGCCAACCGTATGGCTGCCTTCTTCACGTCGCCGGTCTCGTCGGCTACGAGTACGGCCTGGTCGTCGTGCAGGTGCTCGGCCACGTAGTCGCGCAGGTCGCCGCGGACGGCGTCGGCGTCCACTCGGCCCGGTTCAACAGATGTTGCATGCCGTCCGGGGCGGCCCCCCCGGCCCACTCGGCGATGGTCCAGCAGTTCTTGCGGGGCAGATCCGAGAGCAGGCCGAGCACCAACCGCCTTGTCCGTCGGCCGCCGAGGCGAAGGGCAGTGAGGGCGGGCGCCTCCCCGCCGTCCCAGCCACGAAGGCCGTCGACGTGCGCACCGCGGACGAAGGCCGCTCCATCGCCGCTCTCGCTCGCGGCCATGATGTCCGCCGCGGCGCAATCCGTACCGCCGTCGCGAACCTTCTGCCCGAGTACACGGCCGTCGATCCGGGCGCCCCGGCCCGGAACTGGCGGTCGCCCTCGACATGCCGGGCAAGGTCACGCGGACTAGCGCAAGGCCCGCCGCGCGTACGAGAACCCCGTCAACGCACTCCCGGCTGCCGGCGAGAACTGGCGGCTTTTGGGCTTACCTCGGCGCTACCCCCTCTCTGCCCCGAGCACCCCACCAGCTCCTGCGGTGGGGTGCTTGTCGCAGCTGCGACCTGACCTGGCTCGGGTCACCAGGAGGACTTGGTCACTCCCGGCAGGAACCCGGCATGTGCCTGACGGCGGGCGCGGATCCGGGAGAGTCCGAACTTCCGCAGGTAGCCGCGCGGTCGACCGTCCACGCTGTCACGGTTGCGTACCCGGGTGGCACTCGCGTCGCGCGGCTGCTTCCGCAATTCGGCCAGAGCGGCTCGCCGTTCGGTGTCGGTGGACGACGGGCGGCTGGTGATCGCCTTCAGTTCGGCTCGCCGGGCGGCATACCGCTCTACGGTCGCCTTCCGCTTCTCGTTCTGCGCGATCTTGCTCTTCTTCGCCATCAGGCCTTCCCCCCGCGCGCCCGGATCCTGGCCACGGCCGCTTCGATGCCGATCGAGTCCACAGTCTTGATCGCCCTGGCGCTCAGGGTCAGGCGGACATGGCGACCCTCGCTGGGCAACCAGTAGCGCTTGCTCTGGATGTTCGGGTCGAAGCGGCGTGAAGTGCGCCGGTGGGAGTGCGAGATGAAGTTGCCGAACCCGGGCTTCGCGCCGGTCAGTTGGCAGTGGGCGGACATGGATGGTTCCTGCCTCTCTTCAGCCACCACTTATTGGTAATGGTAATCATTACCATATACTAGCGCCTCGGCAGCGGTCGGCGAGCGTCCGGTCGAGGTAGCGCTTGCCGGGAAAGCCCGGACGGGCGTCCCCGCATCCCGTCGTGACGGCGACGTGAGAGGACTGCACGGCATCGGCGGTCAGGATCTTCGGGGCCTGGGTGGAGATGTCGATGGCGACCTCGGCCATCGCTGCCGCGGCCGCTGGGCCGACGCTGTCGGCGGCGCGGAACCGGCTGAGCGGACCTCCATCCGTCGCGCGGTGCAGTCGGTGAGCCAGGCAGCCGCCGGTGCGGCGATGGTGGGGAAGTGCTGGCAGGCGGCGAGGACGACGTAGCAGAGGCCGATCAGTGCGGGGACCTCGATGAGGGGACCGGCGACGCCCGAGAAGGCGACCGCGATGGCGAATTCGCAGTCGTGGCCCGCGGCGGTGCATGCCGACGGGGCGGTGTGCGGGGAGTCCGGGCCGATGGCGAGTGACCCGGCCCGCATCAGTGCGAGTACACCAGCAGGGCGGCGCGATCCGGGCCACGTCCGGCGGCTTCGAGGTGATGGCGTCGCCCAGTCGGCGCAGAGCAGCATGATGGTGAACAGGGCGAGTCAGGCCATGGCACGTCCTGTCGTCCAGCGGTGGCACCCAGCCACTCGGAGGAAACGATTCCCTTGCGGGCGAAGAGGTGCCCGATTACCGCGCTGACCTAACCATTTCCGCAGGTGGGGGTAGTGGTAGCCCTCGCGCGCGTGCAACCGGCCGGCCTACCGACGGCGTCCGCGGCGTGAACGGATGGGCGGTGTGCCGCGCACGAGGGGCCTCAGGCCGCGACGGCGCCTCGGATCGGGGCACATGGTTGAGGGCCCCGGCACGATCACGTTCCGGGGCCCTGCTGTAGCCCTGTTCGGCGGACAGGCACGTTCAGCGGTCTTTTTTGACCATTTGCACCCAGAAGCTGTCCGTCCGACCGGAGTTGTAATCCGTGTGGTCCCACGCCGCCAAATGGGAACTGTCCTTCAGGTGCAGCTGCACCACCTCGTTCGCGTTGTTCCACTTGTAACTGACGAACCGGAAGTTCCTGTCCGGGGTACCTTGCAGCTCCATCCCCCTCCTATCCCAACTACAGTCGAGCGAGGCGTTGTCCTGGCAGCGGGACCAGGCTTTCGCGTAAAGCTGGCAGTTCTCTCCGGGCCACACGTCGATACGGCTCAGCCTGCCATCGGATGAACGCCATCTTCCCGAGAAGGCATTTGTCACGCACAAGGCGGACGCGTGCTTCGCCGAGACGAGCGTGACCGTGGCCGAGAGGGAAAGCGTCAAGGCGGCCGTCACGAACAAGGCCATAATCCGGCGCAGTGGACTGCCGGGAGAAGAGACGTGTGTCATCGTGTACCTCCCTGTAGGGTGGCAGCACTGGGGGTCTAGTGGTCACACGACGCGTCCAGCCACCTCTACTGAGGGTCTTTGCCATTGCCATCGCCGGTTGCCGCCGCCAGTTCAAGACCAGCACTCCTGGATCCTGATCGCAAGTCAGGAGACTTCGTTCCGCGCAGCTTTCAATGATGAAAACACTCCAATGTGGACCGGTCAACGATCTGCGGCCGGGTACCCGCTGCGAGCAAAACGGCATGATGAGGAGTGGAACCACTCAAGAGCCAGGTCCGAGCTTCGACCCTCGATGTGGTGACAGGTGCCGTGAGCGAGGTCCACGTGGGGGCGTCAGCCCGGAGCGGCGCAGCATCATGGGCTGTGCGGGCTCGCGGAGTAGCTGTTAGCTGTCCCGGGGGATGAGTTGCGCCTTGGGGATGGCGGCCTCGGGTGCATCGACTCGGAAGTTCTCGGCAACCTCGGCCAGTCGCTCGTAGATCCGGGACTCTTCCATGTCGAGTGACAATTCAGAGACGTCGACCGCATGCATGTATTCTCCCGCCCGAAGTTCGATACTCACGGTCGGTGCGTCTTCCGGCGAAGCGACGAGTGAGATGATGTGACCGGCCGAGTCGTGGACGGCAAGTACCCGGATACTGTTTCGCTCCCACACACCGTCGGCTGACTCGCTGGTTGGGCGATTTCGCCCGAAGAAACGGTCAGCCATCACCGCCATTCGGCGGAGATGGTGTTTTCGCTGGTGAGGCGGCGGGCCATGAGGTCGGTCATCGCAAGGTGAATCAGGACTTCGGAGCGGGTGGGCAGGGTTGCGTAGTCGCGGGCCGGGCGGCGGCGGAGCATGAGTCAGCCGGTCCGCTCGACGGCCACCGCTTCGGTATCGGAGTGAAACCCTTGGTTCCGGGTTTGCGGTCTGTGATCTTCATGTCGAGGCCGAGGGTGGCGGCATGCTCGACGAGGTGTCGGCGATGGAGTCCTGCACGCTCGCTGCGGTGACCAGCGCAGCGAGAAGGAGGCCGAGCGCCGCGTCCGGACCACATACAAGATCGCGTCCATGATGTCGTGCAGGTCATGCTCGGCGGCCGGTCGAAGTAGTCCAGGGCCGTGCCACGGCGCTCGAAGCGCCAAGTGGCCGGCACCGGCTCGGTCAACTACCGGCTTCCGGCGTACCGCCACGTACCGAATACGCCCAGGCGCTCGGGGCCGGTGGCGGACCGGCTGTACGGAAGCGGCCGGGGCAGCAGCAGCCGGTCTTCAAGATCGACGTATGCTACTTTGTGAGCGATCGTTCAACTACGAGGAGCGCTGATGGGCCGCAAACAGGTATGGGACCAGGACGAGGTGCTGGCCTCGGCCATGCGTCTGTTCCGTCGTCGTGGATACCTCGGCGCCTCGGTGCGCGACCTCGAAGAGGCAACCGGAATGCACCCGGGCAGCCTGTACCGGACCTTCCACAGCAAGGAAGGTCTGTTCAGCGCGGCCCTGGACGCCTACAACGAGCGGGTGGTGGAGGGCAGGGTCCAGATCCACCTACGGGACGCCGACGACCCCGTGGCCGGGATCCGCTCGTTCTTCACATCGGCGTTCGACACCGGCACCGGCTCCGAACCCGATCCCGGGTGCCTGCTCACCAACACTGCGGTGGAGTCGTTCACCGTTCCGCAGGCGACGCCGGGTGTGCGCCGGGGGCTGGAGACGATCGAGTCCGGCTTCGCGGACGCGTTGACGCGCGCCCGCGCCCAGCGCCTCCTGCCCGCGGAACTCGACGTAGAGGAGTCGGCCGCCCAGCTCCTGGCGCTGTACCAGGGGCTGTTGGTGCTCGTCCGGTCCGGTACGGGCGCCGCCAAACTGCACACCATCACCGACGGAGCCCTGGCGTCGATCGGTGCCAGGCAGACCGAGACATCCAAGCAAGCCAACGAAGAGGAACAGCGATGAGTGACCAACAGCAGCTCTGGGACGACTACGCCGCGTGCTGGTCGGCCGACCCCGCGATACGGCTCGCGGCGCTCGGCACGGTCGCGGTCGACGACGTCACCTACCGGGACCCGGGGACCGAGGTCGGCGGCCTGGCCGGACTGGACGCGTACATGGGCGGCTTCGCCGGGGCGTTTCCCGGACACCGCTTCCGCATCGACGAGGTCCTCGACCACCACGACCGGTCACTGGCCCGCTGGACCCAGATCGGCCCGGACGGCGAGACCTTCATGACGGGCGTGAGCAGCGCGGTACACCGGGACGGCCTCCTCGCCGACGTGACCGGATTCTTCCTTCCCGCCTGACGACAACCGCGTGCGTGCGGTACCCGGCGATGCGCGTCGGTACCGCACGGTCCAACTCCGGGGGACCGCAGTGCGCCCAGGGAACGCGACCCCGGGGCCGCAATTGCCCTCGCACGGATCCATCCGCCTGTGACGGCTACTTCGTCGGCTGCTGCTTGGCTTGTCGGAGCGGGTGGTGGGACTCCGTTCCGGTCTCGATGCGGGCGCCGTCGAAGGACAACCGGTCGAGGACGGCCGCGCCAGGACGCAGGTCGGTGAACGTCCTTGTCGACTCTCCGAGCGATTCGTCGGAGGCGACGGCCATCCATGACGGCGGGAGTTCCCGAACCGTTCAGTGCTGTTTCTCCCTGCGCCTCCGGTGCCGGCCGGCTGCGCTGCCCTCTTGTTGCAGGGATACGACGTCAGGGGTCGGACCGTACCGGCCCAACGGCCCCCGAGGCGCAGAGGACGGTTGAGCTTCGCCGGACGTAGCGCTATGAGTCGCCGCTGCCGGACAGCTCAGCGGAGGGGGTGCGGCGGATCCGGGTGGCGCCGAGCCGGCCATCCGACTCCGGATGCCGAGTCACGCACAACCGCGGACGCTGCGCAAAGGGGTGTCAGCTGCTCCCCGATCGCAGGTTCTGGCTCAGCCAAGCCCCCCGCCCGAAACCGATTGGCCGGCCGCCGGTGAGCTGCGATGATGCCTCTGTTTCCCGGGCGGAGGGCATTTGTTCGTTTTCGTGTGTGCCGGGTGCGGCGCTGAGCTGACCACTCCGCTGTCCCAGGTCGCCCTGCCGGTCCACGTCCATCAGAAATACGGGAACGGGATTCAACTCCCTGTGCTCATGGAGTCGGGCACGTTCGCCGTGGATGCGGAGCCCTGGGGGCCGCCGTGGCGGGCGTGGGAAGAGATCCATCCGGACGAGGCGGTCGCCCGCGGTGTCTACGCGCCGGTTTATGCCCTGTCCGACGGCGTGCCTGGCGCGATCGTCATCGCGCCAGGCGACGCCTGCGGCACCGTGCCGGTACCGGAGAGCCGGGGAACTGGCTACTGTTGCGGCCTCGACGGGGCCGACGGCCCCAACGTGGTCTGTATGGCGTGTGCCCTGCCCGTGGCGAGCCGGATCGACGACTGCTCGCTCTGGCAGGCGATGTGGCTCGCGCCGAACGCCGTGCGCCGCCTTCCCGTCGACGGCGCCGACGTCGTACCGCTTTCCTGGGCGGAGCTGATGGCGCAAGGGACGGGCACGCCCCCGTTCGAACCGATCGCCACGTGGGGGTCGCGGATGGGGGCGGGCCACTGGTCGAACCACTGGTGGTCGTGGAGCCCCCAGTGGGAGGCGGCGGCCGGCCATGCGCTCGCGCACCTGCTCGCCGCCTCGGAGGGCCGGCCGGTGATCGTCCCGGACGGCTTGCTCGGGCAGGTGTTCCAACGCGCGCTGGACGCCATGCTGCCAGTTGGTCCCCAGGCACGACGAGCCGTTCTGGCCGGACCTGGTCGGCCTGCTCCGGACCGGGACGCCGACATCCTCCTCGTGCCGGCCCATCCGCAGACGGGGGAGGCGTGGGCCCCGGCCGACCCGGCGGCGTACCCGGTGCCGTTGCCGTTCGGGGTGTGGCTGTGGCTGGCCTTCCCTGAGCCGGACCTTCCCGTCCCCGCGTCGGGCGGCCTGCCGGACGGTGTCCTCCGTGATGATTTCGACCCGCCCGCGCCGCACCCCCGGCACCTGTTCCGCGCCGACTCCGGAGTGTTCCAGCACACCCTCGTTCGGCTGCCGAGCGTCCGCAACCCATGGCTGCGCGAGGTCCTGGACAACCTCACGCAGCACATGCGGGCCGGCATCTTCCAACCCCGGGCCCGGGCGTTGCGGGCAGGCCGTCCAGGTGGCGGCTGACCACGGGCACACCGCGCGGCGGCCCAGGACTATGTGGCGTGCCACCCCAGGGGGTGCCCCACGATTCCCGCCCGCCGCCGTACGGCTCGCGGGCCCATCAGACGAATCGCCGGGCGCATTCGGCGCGTTCACCGGCGGCGTGTGGTGGGTGTGGTGGCGGTGTCGCGCAGCATGCTGGTGACCCCGGGGGTGGCGAGGTGCGGGCTGCAGGTCAGCGTGCACTCCGGCGACCAAGAGCAGAAGGTCCTCTGGCGGCCCGAGTCCAGGCTTTGGTACGCCCGGGCGCCCCAGGTCCCTCCGGCGCTCAGCGGGTGACGGCCATGCTGTCGGCGACCTTGTCGTGCAGGCACTGCTGGTACGGCTTGTCCCAACAGCACCACAGCGGGTTGAGCAGACCGAGGACGGGCACGACGGCTGCCAGCAGCCAGAACGCCTCACGTCCGGCGGCGCGCCAGAACCCCATGGGGGCGCCCGTCTCCCGGCGCACGATCCGGATCCCGCAGATGCGCTTGCCCAGCGTCGAACCGAACTTCCCTATGGACACCGCGAAGTACAGCACGAAGGACGCGACGAGCCAGGTGATGAGCAGGGCCCTGGCGGGGGCGCCACCGCCGGCGTCGATCCAGATCATCATGGGAATGGCCGAGAGGAAGTACCCGATGTACCAGAAGATCACGTCCAGCAACCGCGCGCCGAGCCGGGCACCGATGTTCGCCAGGCCGGCCGGAGCTCCGTAGCCGGGGCCGGCGGGCGTCCAACCAGGCGGCGCCGTATACCCGTATCCGTGCCCCTGCCCGTACGCGGGGCCGTAGCCCTGGCCGTCGGACTGCTGGAACTGTGGTGGGGCGGCGGGCTGGGGAGGCCCTGCGGGGAACTGCTGGTGCTGCGGATGCTGAGGCGGGATCGACATGGTGCCTTCCTGGCGGAGAATCGTCTGCATTGCGCATCGATCATCCTATTGACACACGGACGGCTCGGATCGTCTTCCGCGGTCTGGCCGAGCTCCCGACTGCCACGACCCGCCCGCAGGGCGCGACTTCCCGGGTCCCGGATCCACGCCGCCACAGCACCGAGCGGGGCGGCCTCTCCGCGCGGCCGGAGTCTCGTCCAGAGCGTGTCACTACCACCCGCCGGCACCTCGTACACGGCCCGGACAGGTTCGGCCGTGAGCGCCCGCAGCGCGGCGTTCCGTGAGACAGGACAGCGCCGACGTGCCGACGTAGCGGGGCGGAGCTGTTTCCGGCCGCGACTGGTGCCTGCGCGGACGAGGCCGGTCTGCTGGTGCGCCGCACGGAGCTCGCAGGACAGCGCAGCGCAGCGAATCGGGCGGGGCTTTTCTGACGTTCCGGCGTCAGGGCCTGTGCGAAGCGGTCCGGTGACGCCCCGAGCAGCCGGAGGCGGCGCGCTCACCTGATGGGGCGCCAGCTGATGTCCCCCGGCTGACGTGCCGGGTCGGCGTCCCCCGTGCCCGGCGGTGGCCGGATCCGCGGTCTTTCGGTGTCGACGCGTGGCCGGGTACGACTGGCGTACCACTGGACTCCCGTGTCCCCGCCCCGCTCCGGCCGATTCACCCTGGAGGCGCACCTGATGACCCCATCCGGCATGACCAGCTTCGACGGTGTCTACGCCCTGCCCGACCCGCGCGGCTACTTCGCCGCCCTCGGGCCGTACGAGTACCAGACCCCCGGCCATGCCCAGCCGGTCTTCCGCGCGCTCGCCGCCGAACTCGGGCCGGGGCGGCGTACGGTCCTCGACGTGTGCTGCTCCTACGGGATCAACGCCGCCCTCCTCAACCACGACATCACCCTCGGCGAACTCTTCGCGCACTACACCTCGGACGGGGTGGCCGAACTCACCACCGCGGAACTCAGCGCCCGTGACCGTGCCTTCTATGCAGCCCGCCGTCGCCCCGACGCCGTGCGGGCCATCGGCATCGACGTGTCAAGGCCCGCCCTGGACTATGCGGTGGCCGTCGGGCTGCTCGACGAGGGGCACTGCGTGGACCTGGAGCGCACCGAGCCGGGGGAGCGGCTCGGCGGCTCGCTCGCCGGGACGGGCCTGATCACCATCACCGGCGGCACCAGCTTCCTCACCGAGCGCACCTTTGTCCGGCTCTTCACCGCCATCGGTCACCCCGTGCCGGTGGCCGCCTTCGTCCTGCGCACCCACGACTACGGGGCGATCTCCGGCTGCCTGCGGTCGTACGGTCTCACCGTCGAGCGGGCCGGCACCACCCAGCCGCAGCGACGGTTCACGGATCCCCGGGAGCAGGAGCGCGCGGTGGCCACCGTCACCGCCCTCGGCGAGGACCCGGCAGGGAAGGAGTCGGCGGGGTACTTCCATACCCGGCTGCACCTGGCCCGCTGACCGGGGGCCGGTCATGTGGTTGACCTCGAAGGTCACTCGTGAACACCAAGCCCAGGAGAGTGGCCCTGGCCGAGGGGGATGGGTGCCTGCGGTCGGCCAGATCGGCTCCACCTGGCTGGCCCCCTGGCGGTGCGGGTGATGGAGTAGAGGGCGGAGTCGCGCACGCTGCCGTCGGCGGCGAGGAAGTGGGCCCGGCGGAATGCCTTCGTGGATCGCTCCCAGGCGCGGGTGTTGCAGACGTCGGTGTGCAGTGAGATGCGGTGGACGCCCCACTGGTAGAAGGCGAGGGGCGTCGGGTATCGCGTCGGGGCTGACGTGGCCGGGGCGCGGCGGCCATACCCCGGCGTGCCAGTACTCCAAGTCCCGCAGGCGGCTGGTGCCCGACGATGGCCCCGTCCCGGTTGCGGGTGATGGTGTAGCTGACGGCGAGGTGGGAGCGGGCGTCGAGTTCGGCGCGTTCGATGTACCGGTCGATCGCGGCCGCGTCCGCGGGGACGTAGGTGTGGGCATAGGCGCTGCGGTCCTCGGTCGCCGCGCGGAGCAGACCGGGAGCATGGGCGCGGGACATCGGCTCCAGATGCACCAGGTGGCCGTGCAGGGGCAGCGCTGCGGGCATGACGTGGTGGTCCCGTCGAGTCTGTTCGTACGCGGTTCGATCCCCTTGACCCGCGGCCGTCGGGCCGGGTCCTGCCGCTGCGGTGGGGCGGATCAGTCCTGGAGTGGTAGCCGCGCGGCCATCCGCCGGACGGGGAGCAGCGGCGTGATCTCTCGGTCCTTGGAAGGGAGGTCCGACGGGCGGGGCACCCGACGCGGGACACGGGCGACTCCCGTCCGGGCCTCTCCGCCGCGCGCTCAGCACGACCGGCGTGGCGGGGGGCTCCACCGGAGGAGGCCCGTCCGCGCCGGACATGCGCACGGCGCCCCCGGAGAACCGGGAGGCGCCGTGCGCGGCGGTCGGGAGCGGCCCGGTGATCAGTAGCGGCGGCTCACCCGCGCCAGGGCCGGGACGAAGCGCGCCGCGTCGATGGTTCCGAGACCGGTCGCCATGTCATATCCGTTGACCGCGGTGTAGCCGGTGACCCCCGCATAGCTGTTGTCCGTGCCGTCGTTGACGTCCACGAGTCCGCTCGACGGCTTGTAGCCCTCGTCCTTGTACAGCGCGTACAGGGCCTCGTTGAGGTTGCCGATCCGGCGACCGGCGGCCTGGTCGGCGAGGGCGACGATGCCGGAGAACAGCGGCGCGGCCTCGCTGGTGCCGCCGGACACGTCCCAGCCGACCGCGGTCGGGTCGTAGCTGGAATACACCCACGCCCCGCCGTTGACGGCGGCGGCCATCGAGATGTCCGGGGTGCCGCGCCGGTTGCCGACGATCCCGCGGACGCCGTTTTGGAACGTGGGCCGCGCGAAGACGTGCGACTGGCCGCCGCCCCCCGCTCCGTTGTCGTTGTAGACGCTCTCGGGGCTGAGGCGGTTGCCCTTGTCGTCGAGGTGCAGCTGGGTGCCGCCGATCGAGGTGACGAGCGGGTCGGACGAGGGCCAGGAGTTGACGCGCTCCTTGTAGTAACCGCTGCCGTCCGCGGTGTTGTCCGTGGCGCCACCGTCACCGGAGGAGGCGAGGACGGTCACATCGTGGGCCGCCGCAGCCTTGAAGGCGTACCGCAGGTTTTTCAGGCTTGAGAGGTCACCCTTGTCGAAGCCCGGGAAGGTGTTCTCGGTCGCGCCGAAGCTCTGGGTGATGACGTCGCCGATGCCCCGGTCGATCAGGGACTTCTCGGCCGACATCATCTCGGGGAAGCCGGTCACGCCCTCGGTTTCCGCGACCGCCGTCTCCACCAGCACGATCTTGGCGTCCGGCGCCATGGCGTGGGCCATCTCGACGTCGAGCGTGGACTCACCGGCCCAGCCCGTCATGTCGGCGTTCTTCGGGTCCCAGGCCGGGACGTTGCCCCACTTGACCACCTGGACCTTGCTGCTCGGCATGCCGAACTGCTTGCTGTACACGTCGAGGTCGTGCTGGATCGTCGGCGAGCCGAACGAGTCCACGATCACGATGGTCCGGCCCTTGCCGGTGATGCCGGCCTGGTAGAGCGGGTCCAAGTGGTACGCCTGGCGGTACTGCAGCGGTCCGTAGCAGGCGATCTTCCACTTCGCCTGGCACTGTTCCGTGGACAGCGGGCTGCCGACGGCACGGATCAACTGGTGTCCGGCCACCACCGGAACGGGCTTGACCTGCCCGCCGGCGGCGGGGGCAACCGAGGCGGCCCCGCTCAGAGGCGTGGTGACCAGGGCGGCGGCGGCGAGGGCGGTGGCCCCTGCCGTGGCGACCGTGGCGCGGAGCTTGGGGCGGGGTATGCGCATGAGTGCTCCTTGTGTGGGGTGGAGCCGCACGTAACGGCTTCCGCGATCCCATCGGGAGGTCATGCACTGGACAAGGATCTTTGTCGCTTGATGTCGAACGCTTTGCCTGACTCCCCATCTTTTGACGCTTCCTGACCCAATCATGGGCGGAGTTCGGCGGCGGATCTGCGACGGGCGCATGGGGGTCCGGCCCGCCGGACCGTTGGCCGCGTGCTCGTGGCGGCGGGAGCGGAAGACGGCCAAGCCTGGAAGGGACTGAGCCGCGGACACCTCGGCTGCGCCGGCCGGCGGGCTCCGACGCGCCCGGGTGGTGACACCCCCGTGTCATGCCGGGGGCGGCGGAGGGCGGCAGTGCCGCGCCTGGGACCTCGCGTTGTCCCCGCCGGGACGCCACCCGGTGCCCTGGCCGCTCGCCGCATCCTCCCTGCGCGTGCGGCGTTGTACTCCTGTTGGCCCAAGTCCCCCCACCCCAGGAGCACCGTGTGACGCCCACCTCTCTGCCCGCGACCGACAGCCTGCTGCGTCAGACCCTCGGGGAATGGCGCATCGGGCTTGTTGCCTGGCGGCTGCTCGTCCTGCAGACGGCGCACCCGGTCGTGGCGGCCGGCACGGCCCGCTACTCCACCTACCGGGCCCACCCGTGGCGGCGGATCGAGCACACCATGGACAGCGGCAGCCGGTTGTTCTTCGCCGGACCCCAGGAGAGGCAGCGCGAGATCGCCCGGCTGGAGCGCGCGCACCGCCGGATCCGCGGCACCGACGACGCCGGCCGCCCGTACAGCGCCGAGGACCCGGAGGTGCGCGCGTGGGTGATGCTGACGCTGTACGAGGCCATGACCGCCATGCGCGAGCTGTCCGGCGATCCGCTCGCACCGTCCGAACTCGACGCACTGTACGGCGAGTTCAAGGAGGTCTGCGAGGCCCTCGGCATTTCCGGCGAGTTCCTCCCGGCTACCGCAGCCGACGTACCCGCCTACGTCGACCGCACCGTCCGCGAGGTCCTCGAGCTCGGGGACCAGGTCCGCTACCTCCTCTTCGACATGCTGCGCGAGGCTCCCGCACCCCGCCGACTCGGACTGCTGCGGCCGGCCTGGCCGCTGCTGCGCGCCGTCGTCGCGAGCCTGCTGACCAGCCTGACCATCGCGGACCTGCCGCCGGCCTGGCACGAGCGGTTCGGCACACCCCGGACCCGCAGGGCCGCCGCGCTGTCCTGGACGCTGCACCGCGGCATGCGCCAGGTCATGACCCGCCTGCCCGACCGCCTGCGCTATCGCGGCCACTCCGACGAGGACGGCGGTCAGCAGCCCGCTCCCCGGCGGCCCACGGCGGCTCCGCGGCTGCCCCGGCCCCGTGGCGGCGACTCCCGCCCGGCGCGGCTGGAGGCGTTCTTCCGGCAGGTGCTCGACCAGACCGGTGACGGGAAGGTGGACTCCGCCGACCTCCAGGCGATGGTCCACAACGTGTGCTGGCAGCTGGAGCTTCCGGTCGAGCGCGAGGACCGGCTCTACGCCGCCTTCGAGTCCTGGTGGGAGCAACTGCGCGCGGGCATGGACGCGGACGGCGACGGGGCGGTGGACTGTGCCGAGTTCGTTTCCGCGATGCTCAAGGGCATCGACGGGGATCCGGACTACCTCGACCAGGGCCTCAAGCCGGCGGTGCGCGTCCTGTTCCGGACCGCGGACACCGACGGCAGCGGACACCTGTGCGCGGACGAGTACCGCGTCCTGTTCGGGGGCCCGCGCGTCCACCCCGCCGAGCTGAACGATGCCTTCCGGCAGCTGGACGCAGATGGCGACGGCCGGATCAGCGAGGAGGAATTCGTCGCCGCCTTCACCGACTTCTTCACCGCTCGTGCGGACACCGCCGCGGGCGTGGCGCTGCTGGGCCGCCCCTGAGGGCGGCCAAGCAGCGCAGGGAGAGCACAGGCCGGCAGGCGGCGAGCCGGGCCGGCGCCAACGGCCGGCGCGATCTGCCGCACAAGGTGAACGCTCCACCGTCCGGGGCCCCGGTCCGTCCTCCCGCCGCTACCCGCTACCCGCTACCCGCTCCCGGCCTCCGAGGGACCTTCGCCTCGTGACACCGGCCCGCCCCTCCAGGACGGGCCGGCCGCGACGGCCACCGGGCCCGGAGTGCGGCCGGTCGCGGTGCGCGGCCCGGTATGGCGCGGGTTATGCCACCTGGTGACAGCCGTACTGCGGGTAGATCTGCTTGAGTAGGGCGGTGGCCTGGGGGGTGGTGGTGACGGTGAAGACCGGCCCTCCGTTGCAGGACCATCTCGTGGTTACCAGCGCGGCAGCTTCAGCTGACGACGGGAGAAGAACGCTGCCCGCGATGAGGCAGCCGGCGAGTGCCGTCACGCACCTGCGAAGTGGAATCCGCCACATGTCTCTCACTGCTTTCCATCGGGTCCGGCAAACAGCGCCTGGACGCATCTGACGATTACCTCGGCGATATATGGAAGCCGCCATTTACGGTCTGTCGCTGTCGCCGAGATGACAGGGTGGGTTGTAGGTGTGCGGGGTTTGGAGCCCGGCATTCTGCTGGGCCTGTACGAAAATCACCGGCCGCGGAGGCAAATGCTGCGAGCCGGAGACGGCGGTGCTGCTCGACACCCGTGTCGTGGCTCCCTCGACGGGCCCAGCGGGTTCCCGGTCAGTCGAAGTCGAATATGGCGACGACGGGAGCGTGGTCGGATTCGGGGAATTGGGCGAGGAGGTTGCGGGTGACGAGCATGTGGTCGATCATCTGCCCGCGGCCGTGGTGGAAGAGGGTTGTAGCGGGCGTCGCTGGGGATGGTGTGCTCGATGGGAACCAGGACCCGGGTGGCGAGGGCGCCGTTGTTGGTGTCCTCGATGTTGCCGCAGATGGCCAGGACCGGAACTTCTTCGGGCTCGGCGTTGAAGTCGCCGGCGACGATGATCCGCGCGTCGGCGCGTTCAGCCAGAGAAGGACGCGCGCCAGGGGCGGTCTCGTCGAAGTTTTCCAGGTTGAACGTGGCAATCCGGATCTGTGTCACAGCAGCCCCTCAGGACGCGATGGCCGGGAATAGGCACCCTAAACAGGGCCTGCTGGTGATGGAAATCAGGCGCGCTCGGCGTTCCCCCGACTGCCGGGCATTGCCCGCTGTCGCTGCGGCTCCGCTGTAGCCGGGGCGCGCTTCGGGCGGAAGCCGTCAAAGGTAAGTCGAGACCGCCCATTCCTGTCGAGCGCCCGTCACTCGCGCGTTGCTCCGGCGTCGGGCGCGCCACTCCGACGACCACTGCTAGCGCAGGGAGTCTGGGAGGCCTCGCACTCCCTTGAGTTTGGCGCCGCCGAGTTTGACGCCCGAGAGGTCGGCGCCTGTGACATTCGCACCTGTGAGATCGGCTTTGGAGAGGTTGGCCCTCGTGAGCTCGGCGTGGGTGAGGTCGGCGTTGGTGAGATCCGCCCCGGACAGGTCGACACCGGCCAGATCCACTCCGGACAGGTTGGCGCCAATGAGGTTGGCTTCCCGTAGAGCGGCACATGTGGTTACGGCTTTCGGCTCCTCGGTGCTGCCGACGGGAGCCAGAAACAGCTCCCCGCAGAGAGTTGCCTTCCTGAGGTCCGCGCCCGTAAGGAAGGCGCGGGTCAGGTCCGCCCCGGCAAAGTTCGTCCCCGTCATGTCCGCGCATTCCACAGCCAGGGCACAGAAGTACGCGCCGGTGAGGTCAGCGCCAGAAAGCCCCGTGTCGCGCAACTGTGCATTCTGGAGAACCGCAGCCGAGAGGTTCGCCTCGGAAAGGCTCGCCCGGCTGAGGTTCGCCTCATCCAGGCTGGCTTCGGCGAGATCTGCGCCATTTAATTCCGTGTCGCTCAGGTTTGCGCCTGTTAAAATCGTTCCCCGCAGCTGGATGGCCTGATTTTCGTAAGGGTGTGCGGGGCGCCAGCTCCGCAGATCGGTGCGAGCCAGATTCACTTCAAGCCCGTTGTCCTTGTCTGGGCGGCGCCGTACCAGCACGTTCATGGCCGCGCTGATGTCGGCCATCGGTACGGACGTGGGCACCGGGGCGTGTCGGCGGACGTACGCGGAGAGCACCGAGACGACGGTGGCCTGGTCGCGCGGAGAGTCGTTCATGATCCGCTCCAGCGCGTAGATCCCGCCCAGTCGCACATCCACTGAGCCCGATCCCAGATTGGCGATGGCCGCGTTGAAACGGTTGGTGATCTGCCCCTCCTCGGCGATCCGCAGCTCCTTTCCGTTCTGGCCCACCTGGAGCCAGGTGAAGAGCAGCGCGGCCACGGCAGCCAGCCCCGGCAGGCTCAAGATCAGCAGGGATAGGCGGGGGGACGGGCCGCCGCCGGATCCCGGGCCGACGGCCCGCCGCCGCCGGTTGTTCAGGCGGCGCCGCGCAGCTCGCCGGTGGGCGTTCCTGCGGAATCGGGTGTAGATAGAGGTCCCGGCCATCCGATCATTGGCACACGCCGCGGCGGAACGGCCACCACCGCCACACCGCGCTCCCCCGTTTGGAGCCCGCGAAGCGGCAACCGCCTGTACCGGTTTCTGCTCCGGACCCAGCGCATCGGCTCAGCCGCCTGCCGGTGAGCGGGCGGTGAGCGGGCGGTGTGCCGCCCCCGGCACGGTTGCTCCATAGCCGGCCCCGCGCCTGCCAGGGAACGAGGAGCGGACCCTGCACACGCTGACGGGCAAGACGGCGCTGGTGACGGGCGGGTCCCGGGGGATCGGCCGGGCGGTCGCGCTGCGGCCCGCGGCCGAGGGCGCACTGGTCGCCGTGCACTACGGGGGCGACGAGGAAGCCGCCCGGGAAACGGTGGCCCGGATCGAGGAGAAAGCGCCGGCACGCGTGTCGCGCCCTCGTGAGCGTCGGTGGTGGCGAGGGGCGGTGAGTCGGCGGTGACCGCACGCTGAGGGGCCCGGTGGATGCTCACCGGCATGACGAACCCACACGCCCCGGGCGCCTCCGGCGCCGGTCACCCTCGCCCGAGCCGTGCTTTACCGAGGAGCCGACGGTGTCGGTAGCACCGGATCCACGGAGTCTCCGCAAAAACACTTTGGCGGACCGCAGCGATTCACTGCTACCTTTCCGGAGGCCGTGCGAGAGAACGAGGAGGTGGTACCCGTGAATGCAGTAACGACATGGGTGCTCCCCTCCGGGGTCACGGTCGGGCGATAGGTCGTCCGGGAGCGCCGTTCAAGAGCACTCCCGAAGGACACGACCATGCAATTCACTTCCGAACAGCGCCTCGACGACGGCGTCCTCGAGCGCGAATTCTCCCTTGGCGAGATCCCCGGCACCCTGTGGACGCCCGAATCCGCCGCACCGGTCCCGCTGATCCTGATGGCCCACAACAACGGCCTCCCCAGGAAGCAATCCCGGCTGGTGGCCCGGGCCCGGCACTCCGCGGCGCACGGCTACGCGGTGGCCACCATCGACGCCGCCGGCTGCGGCGACCGGCCCCGTTCCGCCGCCGACGAGCAGTCTCGCGCCGACCTCCGCCGGGCGATGCAGGCCGGCGAGCCGGTCGAGGAGATCTTCGAGTCCCTGGTCGGCTCGCTGGTCGAGAAGGCGGTCCCGGAATGGCAGACCACCCTGGACGCCTTGCTCGCACTGCCCGAGATCGGCGGCCCGGTCGGGTACTCGGGGTGGACCGCCGTCGGCATCCGCCTCGCGGCGGTCGAGCCGCGCATCGCGGCCGCCGGTTTCTTCGCCGGGGGTTTCGTGCCCCGTGCCCAGCGCGAGGAGGCCCGGCAGGTCACCATTCCAATGCTGTTGCTGCTGCAGTGGGACGACGAGGGAAACCCCCGGCAGCGGGCCCTGGACCTGTTCGACGCCTTCGGCAGCAAGGAGAAGACGCTGCACGCCAACATGGGCGGACACGTCGGTACCCCGTGGTTCGAGGTGGAGGACGGGGAACGGTTCTTCGGCCGGCACCTGAAGTGACACCGGTCCGTCAGGCCGGCAGCAGACGGTAGGCGATGCCGACCAGGCCAGGCCACCGCTCATCGAGGGCGGGTTCCGACCCTCCTCGATGAGCGGTGGCCTTCTACTGCCCAAGGGACGGGGTGATGAGACGAACGTCCGCGACGCCAGCCTTCGCCCAGCCGTTCCTTCTGTCCAGCACGGTGCACCTCGACGGCGTCGCCATGTCCCGGACTTCCTCGTACTGGTTGGCGACGCGGGAGGACGCTACCGCGGCAGTGCCTCGAATGCCGAACCACCAGGCTGACCGGTTCTGTTGGCCTGTGGATGGCCGGCTCGGAGCCGTCCACCACTGACCCGTCGGCCGCAGCGGACGGGCGGCTCGCTCACGGACCGGGGCCGCCGGGGACGGTCCGCGGTTGGTGGTCGGCAACGATGGCGAGGACCTGCTGGAGCTGGCCGTGCAGCCCTGGGCGGACATCCACCGGATCCGGCCGAAGGAGACTTGCATCGTGGTCACCCACTCGCCGACGGCGCACGGGACTTGCGGTGGGACGTCGTACGGCGACGAGCCGTTCGAGGTCGAGCACCGGCCGGATTCGGTACGCGGTGGCTGCGCGCCCCTATGAGACTGAAGCCGGCACTCCCGTCTTGAGGAACCACAGACCGGCGATGGTTCCGTCCTCGTGGAAGTTCACCCGGAACTCGCCGGCCCGGTGTTCCATGCTCAACGGCACCTGGACCACGGTGAACCCGCCGGACGCGACGTCTTTGGGATCGCCGTGCGAGCGGTAGCGTCCGAACGCGGTCTGGTAGGCCTGCCAGGCCTGCGCGAGGGCGGCCGGCGGCAGCAGCTTGCGCACGGTCGGATCGAAGTGGGCCGTGGCCGCGGTGAACCTGCCGTTCGCGATGGCATCGAGTGTTTGAAGGGCGATCCGGTCGTACCGTGTCTGAGCCGGCAGGGGCGCGGCGACCGTGCCCGCGACCGTCGATGCGGCGGGGGTGAGTGCCGCAGCGGGCGGGAAAGCGCCGGCCGGCAACAGCACGCAGGCGGCCAGTACGAGCGGTACCACAGCCTGGGCCAGATGACGTTTGCTGCTGAGCGTTGAGTCCTTGCCGGGCATCAGCACCACGACTTCTCCAGCTCGGTAGTCCGACATGTCCATCGTGCTCCACGCGCCCTCCCCCCGCATGCCGGCCCTTCGCCGGACGGCGTGCAGGAGCTGTCGGCGTGGACGGGGGCGCCGATCCGCTCGCCGTGTCGGCCTGTTGGAAGGGAGGGCGTAGCCGAGCGTCCCACGTAGGGCGGTCGTGGCTGCTCGGCAGACCAGGATCGAGGGCCGCCTGCGATGTCGGGGGCGACGGTCTGCGCGAGCGCGTTCCGCCCGCCCGGGCCCTCGCCCCGCGGCCGGCGCGCCCGCTGCGCCGATCAGTAGGACACTCCGCCGGGAGGGCTTCGCTCGGCGCCGGGCGTCGTCGCAGCCGTTGCCGACCAGGGCCGCCGCGGCGCCGTGGTTGCCGACCTGGAGGGGCTGCCGGACACTTGGATCAGTACCCGCCGGGGCGGCAGCCGTCCTGCTGCCGGTCGGGGGCGAAGTCCCGCAACGCCAGGCGATCAACTCGGGCATCAAGCCGGGCGTCGCCTATCGCGAGGTCATCGAAACCGTCGACCGTGCGGAAGGCATCGGCACCCGGTTCGAGGCGGTCAGCCGGTCCGACCGGGTCTGTGCCGAGCCCACGGACCCGTCGAAGCAGGGTTCCGGGACGGCGGCCCTGTCCGTCGGGCCGATCTCCGGCGAGGCGAAGCCGTCGTTGGCACCAACCGGAACTACTGGGTGTCCCACGCCAACCGCGGCGCGGAGGTGAAGAACGCCGTCATCGAGCTCTGGGTCACCGGACCGCTCACGCTGCGCCGGCCTCCGGAGTCCGGCACGTTCAGCGGCTTCACCTGCGCGGCCTCCGGCCCGGCCGGCTTCCGGTGCACCGGTGGAACCGTCATGGCCGCCGAGACGAACCAGATCCCGTACCGCGCCACCGTGGCGCGGGCCGGCAACGGCACGATCCACGCCTCGATCACCGGCGCCGGCGACGCCGGCACGGCCGACAACAGCTCGTCCTTCGCGGTCCAGGCCGTGCCCAAGACCGGCTGACCCCGAGCGCCGGGAACAACGTCACCACGCACAGCGGTGCCGACGGGTGATGACGGCCGCGGCGACAGCGAGAGGCCTGCAGCCCCATCCCCGGCGGTGGGGTGCGTCGGGGAGCTATTCGCGTACCCGAGCGTTCACTGTGCGATGCGCGTCTCCGATGTCCGCGCCCAGCCCCGCGAGCAGGCGCAGCCCGTCCTCGGCAGGGCTGCCGGGGGCCGCGGACAGCACCAGCAACTCCATGCCCGATTCGTCGGGTAGCGAGAAGTTCTCCTGGTGCAGTTCCAGCAAGCCGACCAACGGGTGCCGGTACGCCTTGCGCCCATGCGTGCGGGCGCGCACGTCCGCGCGGGCCCAGAGCCGGCGGAAGCGCTCGCTGCCCATCGCCAGCTCGCCGATCAGCGACGCCAGGCGAGGATCCCCCGGGTATTTGCCGGCGGCCAGGCGCAGGTGCCCGACCACGTCGAGGGTGCATTCCTCCCACTCCGCATAAAGGCCGCGCTCGCCCTCAACGAGGAAGACGTGCCGGGCGATGTTCAGGCCCGGCACAGGCCGGCCGAACAGGAGCCCGGCGAGGCGGTTCCCGGCGAGCACGTCCAGTCGGCAGTCCATGATCAGCGCGGGTGCGTCGGCCACCAGGTCGAGGACGCGCAGCAGTTCCGGGCGGACCCGCCCGCCCGGCGCGCTCGCGCGGCGGCGGCGCTGCCGGGCGAGCCGGTAGAGGTGCCCGCGTTCGGTCGCGTCGAGGCCGAGGACGCGGGCGAGCGCGTCGAGGACCTGCTCGGAAGGCTGGGTCGCGCGGCCCTGCTCCAGGCGCACGTAGTAGTCGACGCTGACTCCGGACAGGTGCGCGACCTCTTCGCGGCGCAGTCCTTCGACCCGGCGACGGCTGTCGGTGGGGATGCCGACGGCTGCCGGGTCGACCCGGGAACGCCGGGTCCGGAGGAAGCCTGCAAGATCGTCCATGGTCATCAGTATGGCGCCGGCCGGGGCCCGTGAAGGTGGTCCTGCCGGTACCAGGAAGTCCCGTCCGACGGAAGAGGAGCCCCTGAACGCAGGGCGCCACGCCGCCCAGGATCGAAGGCACCCGATGAGAAGGAGTTCCCATGAAGACGCTGATCGTCTACGCCCACCCTGAGCCCAAGTCGCTCAACGGCTCGCTGAAGGACCTCGCGGTGTCCACGCTGGAGGCCGCCGGGCACGAGGTACAAGTGAGTGATCTGTACGCGATGAACTGGAAGGCGGTCGTGGACGCCGCGGACTACGGTCCCGACGTCTCGACTCCGCTGAAGGTCGCCCTGGACTCGGGCCGGGCCTTCGACGCCGGGACCCTCACCCCGGACGTCCTCACCGAGCAGGAGAAGCTGCTGTGGGCGGACACGATCATTTTCCAGTTCCCGCTGTGGTGGTACACCATGCCCGCGATCCTCAAAGGCTGGGTGGACCGGGTGTTCACCTACCGCTTCGCCTACGGAGTCGGCGAACACAGCGACACCCGGTACGGCGAGCGCTTCGGCGAAGGCACCCTCGCGGGCAGGAGGGCCCTGCTGTCGGTGACCGCCGGCGGCCTGGAGTCTCATTACGCCGCTCGCGGCATCAACGGCCCCATCGACGATCTGCTGTTCCCGATCCACCACGGCATCCTCTACTACCCGGGCATCGAGGTGCTGCCGCCGTTCGTGCTGTACGGCACCGACCGGATGACCCGAGAGGACTACCCCGACATCGCCAAGGCCTGGGAGCAGCGCCTGCGCACCCTGGAGTCGACCGAGCCGATCCCGTTCCGGCGGCAGAACTTCGGCGACTACGAGATCCCCTCCCTGCACCTGAGGGAGGGACTGGAGCGCGAGGGCCGCGCGGGGTTCGGGCTGCACGTGCGCGGCTGACTCCAACGGCGACCGCGGGCTGCCCGGCGGTCGCCGGGCCCCCGCCGGGCCGGGCCCGTCGCCCGGACACTTCCGATTGCCCGTTCACCCGACGGTTGCCAGAAATTACCTACCGACCAGTAGAAATCACGGGAGAGCCGGCAGATTCTTTTCGAGTACATGCCAACCTCCACCAGGAGTGAGTGACTGTGACCCCCACACGCAGAGCCCGCACCGCCTTGGGCACCGCAGCAGCCGCGGCCGTGCTGGCCCTGGCCCCGGCCACCGCCGCCAACGCGGTGACGAGGGCGCCCGTACCGGCCCCTGCCGCCGTCACCACCTGGGCGCCCGGCGGGAACGCCGCGATCCTCGGCATCGACTACGCCACCTGGCAACGCGACGTCGGCGCCGTCATGGCCGCCGCCCGGCCCTACGTCGAGCAGCGCCTCGATTCCTCCCCCGCCGGCGAGAAGCCCGCCATCGTCCTCGACATCGACAACTCCTCGCTGGAGACGGACTTCCACTGGTTCTGGACCAGCCCCACCCCCGCGATCGCCCCCGTTCTCGACCTGACCCGGTACGCGAACGCGCGCGGCGTCGCCGTCTTCTTCGTCACCGCCCGCCCCGGCATCCTCCACTCGCTCACCGAACGCAACCTGACCTCCGTCGGCTACCCGGTATCGGGGCTCTACGTACGCGACCTGCCCAACCTGTTCAGTGAGGTCAGCGCGTACAAGACGGCCAAGCGCACCGAGATCGAGAACCGCGGCTACACGATCATCGCCAACATCGGCAACAACGAGAGCGACCTCGTCGGAGGACACGCGGAACGCACCTTCAAACTCCCGGACTACGGCGGCAAGCTCTCCTGACGTACCCGCGTTGCAGGGAGGCGGAGCGCCCGCGTACGGGACGGGCCCGGGCGCTCCGACAACGCTGAAGCCGCCGCGCGCCGGACCCGTCGACGGCCACCGGCGAGCGGTACCTTTCCTTCTGGCCGGCGAAGGCGGACTGCCAGACGCTGACCTCCGCCGAAAACGCACCATGCCATGCCCGAACCGCCGTCCCCCCCACCACGACGCGTCTTCCCGAGGATCCCGCCGCGGTCCTCCCCGAAGCGGTGGAGCCGCACTCGTCCGGTCTGCGCACCGGCGGCCCCACGAGGAGAGGAGCCCGGTGACCACACACCTCGACCGGTACCGCCCGTACGCCGTCGCGGCATTCCGGATGGTCACCGGCATGCTCTTCGCCGCGCACGGAGCCGCCGCCCTCTTCGGTGTCCTCGGCGGCGCACACACCGGCGGCACGATCCCGTTCGGGCTGTGGCCCGGCTGGTACGCCGCCGTCATCCAACTGGGCGCCGGAAGCCTGATCGTCCTGGGCTTGTGCACCCGTACGGCCGCCCTCCTCGCGTCCGGCTCGATGGCATACGCCTACTTCACGGTCCACCAGCCGCGCGCACTGTGGCCGCTGGAAAACGGCGGCGAGGCGTCCGCGATGTTCTGCTGGGTCTTCCTGCTGCTGGTGTTCACCGGCCCGGGCGCCCTTGCGTGGGGCCGGTCGCTCGCCTCCCCACCGCCCCTGGAATCAGGGCGCCGAGTCCGGGGTGAACCGACCCCGGACCGGTAGCCCCACGGCCTCGGCCCTCACCCGCGTCCGTGGTGGGCGTTCGGCCGGCGGTGCGGGGGCTGTTCGGGAGCCGGACCCGGCCTGAGCGGGGGGATGGGGCGGGACGTCGGGGTGTCGGGGCGCAGCACGACCGGATCGCGGTGGTGGTGGATGGTCAGAGCCGGGCCCTCCAGCAGCGTGTAGGTGGCACTCTGCCGGTCGATCTCCGCCCGGATCCGTCGGCCGCGGAACTGCAGCGCGAAGGCGAGGTGGCTGAACCTCTCCGGCAGCCGCGGGGCGAACCGCAGGTCTCCGCCCATGCGGCGGGTGCCGCCGAACCCCGCGACGAGCGTCATCCACGTGCCGGCCAGAGAGGCGATGTGCAGCCCGTCGCGCGTGTTGTGCTCCAAGTCCTCCAAGTCCATCAAGGCGGCCTCGGACGCGTAATCGTAGGCGAGGCGCATATGACCCGCCTGAGCGGCGATCACGGCCTGGACGCAAGCCGACAGCGAGGAGTCCCGCACGGTCAGGGGCTCGTAGTAGGCGAAGTTGCGGGCGACGTGCTCCTCGTCGAACCAGTCACCGCAGGTGTACATGGCGAACACGAGGTCGGCCTGCTTGACCACCTGCTTGCGGTACAGGTCGAAGTAGGGGAAGTGCAGCAGCAGCGGATACTGGTCGGGTCGGGTGCCGGCGAAGTTCCACCGCTGGTTGCGGGTGAAGCCCGAGTGCTGTTCGTGGACCCCGAGCTCGTCGTTGTAGGGGATGTTCATGGCATGGGCGGCGTCGCGCCACGCGGCGCTCTCCTCCTCACCGGCGCCGAGCCGTTCCGCCTCCTTCGGATACTTTTCCACGAGTACGGCGGCGGCCAGCAGGTTCGCCCGGGCCATCAGGTTGGTGTAGGTGTTGTCGTCGGCGACCGCGCTGTACTCGTCGGGCCCGGTGACCCCGTCGATGTGGAAGGCGCCGTGGTGGTCGTGGTGGCCCAGCGAATGCCACAGGCGGGCGGTCTCCACCAGCAGCTCCACCCCGGTGTCCCGCTCGAACTCCTCGTCGCCGCTCGCCGCCACGTACCGCGTCACGGCGTGCGCGATGTCGGCGTTGACGTGGAACGCGGCCGTGCCGGCGGGCCAGTACGCCGACCCCTCCTGCCCCTCGATGGTCCGCCAGGGGAAGGCCGCGCCGCACAGGCCGAGCTGGGCGGCGCGCTCGCGCGCGGCGGGCAGGGTCGACTGCCGCCAGCGCAGTGCCTCCGCGACCGCTTGCGGCGCGGTGTAGGTGAGCACGGGCAGCACGAACATCTCGGTGTCCCAGAAGGCGTGCCCGTCGTAGCCGGAGCCGGTCAGTCCCTTGGCGGGGATGCCCCGTTGCTCGGCGCGGGCGCCGGCCTGCAGGACGTGGAAGAGGGCGAACCGTACGGCCTGCTGGATCTCCTCGTCGCCTTCGACCTTGACGTCGGCACGGGCCCAGAAATCGTCCAAGTACCGCCGCTGCTCGTCCAGCAGTCCCGACCAGCCGCCGCGCGCGGCGGCCGCGAGCGCCGCGTCGACCTGGTCGCTCATCGCGGGCAGCGAGCGGACGCCGGACCAGCCGTGGGCGGTCACCTTCTCCACCCGCAGCCGCTGCCCGGGCTCCAGGACCGAGGTGACCGTCAGCCGGGCCAGATCGGGATGGCTCTCACTCGCGGTCGTGGTCGGCTCGGGGCCGTCCACGACGTGATCCGCGGCCACGGCCACGCGCAGTGCGCTGCGCCGGGTGCGGTGGACGAGGCGCAGCCGGCTGTCGGCGGCGAAGTCCTCCTCCGGTTCCAGTGCTGCCTGCAGCGCCATCGCCGCACGCGGGTCGCCGTCGGACTCGGGGAGTTGTTCGTTGGAGACCAGCTCGGACTGGATCACCACCCGCGCCCGGCGGTCCACGGCCTCGACCTCGTAGGCCACAGCGGCGATCGCCCGCTGTGTGAGGGAGACCAACCGGGTGGAGCGCACCCGGATGCGGGAGCCGGCGGGGGAGACCCATTCGCAGGTCCGGGTGAGCGTTCCCGCGCGCAGGTCCAGGACACGTTCGTGCGAGACGAGCCGGCCGTAGCGCAGGTCGAACGGCTCGTCGTCGACGAGCAGCCGCACGATCTTGCCGTTGGTGACGTTGATGACCGTCTGACCGGACTCGGGGTAGCCGTAGCCGGCCTCGGCGTACGGCAGCGGATGCACCTCGTACACGCCGTTGAGGTAGGAGCCGGGCAGTCCGTGCGGCTCGCCCTCGTCGAGGTTGCCGCGCCAGCCGACGTGTCCGTTGGACAGCGCGAACACGGATTCGCTCTGCGCCAGGACATCGAAATCGAGCTCGGTCTCCCGCACGGCCCAGGGTTCGACGGTGTATGAGCGGTGGGTGATCACGCGGCGCCTCCCCGCTCCCGGAGAAGCTCGGCGAGGTCCCTGACGACCACGTCGGCGCCATGAGCGTAGAGCGCGTCGCTCTGGCCCACGCGGTCGACGCCGACGACGAATCCGAAGCCGCCGGAGCGGCCCGCGTCCATGCCGGCCAGCGCGTCCTCGTAGACAGCGGCGTGCTCGGCGTCGACGCCGAGGTCGCGGGCGGCCGACAGGAACGTGTCGGGGTGCGGCTTGCCCGGCAGCTTGCGTTCGGCGGCGACCACCCCGTCGACACGTGTGTCGAAGAGGTGTTCCGCGCCGATCGAGTGCAGCACGTCCCGGGTGTTCGCGCTGGAGGAGACGACCGCCGTCTTCAGGCCCGTGGCCCGGGCCGCTTCGATGTAGCGCAACGTCCCGTCGTACGCTTCCACGCCCTGGTCATGGATCTTCTCCAGGACCAGCTGGTTCTTGCGGTTGCCGACGCCGTTGACCGTCTGGGCGTCCGGCGGGTCGTCCGGGCTGCCCTCGGGCAGTCGGATGCCGCGGGAGTCGAGGAAGGTACGGACCCCGTCGGCGCGGGGCCGGCCGTCGACGTACTCGTCGTAGTCGGCGACGGCGTCGAAGGGCCGGAAGCCCTCTCCCCCGCGCTCGCGCAGGAATGCGTCGAACGTCTCCTTCCAGGCGGCCGCGTGCACGACGGCAGTCTTGGTGACGACCCCGTCGAGGTCGAACAGGCACGCCTGGATTTCTTCGGGCAGACCGAGCTCTGTTGTCATACGGCCAACCTTTCCCCGTGTCGCGGCGCTGAGACGGTTGTGATCGCCGTGTCGGGGTTCCGCGCGCAGTGGCCGAGCCGTCCCGCACCGCCCGCCCGGGGCCGTACGTACGGCCGTGGGACGGACCAGGCAGGACAACAGGCCCTCCCCATCGAGCCCGGCCCTTGACGGAGGCGAACGGGCGACACCACCCGGACGGCGCTGCACGCAACCCGCCTCGCGAGGACACCGCCGCCGATTCCCGCCCGGCGCCGGAGCACGGCGGGACCGCGCCGGTGGTCGGTCCACTGAGCTTCCACGCCCCGAACGGGCCAACCGGGCAGTCAAGCAGCGGGCCCGTAGGCGGGCGCGGCAGACGGCTTCCAGGCGGATCATTCGGCGGATGCCGGAGCGGTCCGTGCCGACGGCCCGCAGAGCGCCGGTCCCACGGGCGTGCTGCGGTCTCGAAAACCGGGTGCGGCCGCTCGCCCCGCCCTGGGATCATCCCGGGATGGTCCACCGACTCGAACCCCTGGTCATCCGGCACACCCACCGTATCCCCTGCCCCACCGGACCCGTGGGGGAAGGCGCTGTCGCGGCGCGGCAGTTCGACTCCGCGCTGATGTCCGCGGGCTTCAAGCTCTCGGCCGAGCTGCTCGCGCAGCTGTCGGGGCTCTCCGAGGGTGCGGTCGTCGAGACCGCCGTACGGACCCTGGGTGCCGTCCGGGAGATGGTCGGCGACCACGTCCGGCACAACGTGTACTTCATCGACTTCCCCGCCAACGTCCCGGACACTTTCGACTTCTGGACGCGGTGCATCGCCGACGCGCTCGCCGACGACACCACGCGCGCGAGCACGCTGGAGCAGCTGAGCACCGGTGTCGTGAACCTGCTCAGCCTCCCGTCGTACGGGAACCACCGGCACACCTACGCCGAGATGCTCGCCCACCACGACGAGCTGATCGCCGCGGCGGGAGACCGTATGACGGTCCTGCACCTGGGCGGCACCCTCGATGACGAAATCACCCGTCTCTACTCGGCGTTGACGGGCAGCACCACGCCTCTCGGCGAGGACGGCCTGCGCGACCTGAGCGACCTCGCCGGCCACTGCGCCGACGGGCCGCAGCCCGCGGAGATCCCCGTACGGGAGAACCGGGCCGTGGTCAACCAGGCCCGGCTCATGGCCGGTGCGGGCCTGCTGCTGGACACGGTCACCGACGTGCTCCGCCTGGCCTGTGCGCTCCTGGGCGGCGACCTGACCCTGCGGGAGCCGACACGGCTGCGCACCCTGCCCCGATCGGTGCGCCGGGCGCTGCTCGCGGGCCTCGACGCGGTCGTCGCCGCGGCGCCGGCCAAGCTCGCCGACGTGCCCGCCCACCGCGAGATGTGGAAGCGGCTCGGCGAGCGGCTGCACCCGCACGAGTACCCGCAGTGGCCGCACGCGGCCGACGTGTTCGCCGTCGCCCGCGGCGAGAAGACGGCGCGCTCCCTCGACAGCAGGGTCGAGGAGCTGCTCGCCCGTGGCGACACCACCGCTGCGGTCGAGCTGCTGAAGGCCGCGCCCGGCAAACTCTTCCGCTCCGTGGACCAGCTGCTGCGCGACTCCTCCACCCAGGACGAGCGCGACGTCGTCGTGGCCGCCGCCGAGCAGGTCGTTCCCGACGTATCCGGCCGGGTCCTGCTGTCGGTGCGCCAGCACCTGCACAACCGCGAGCAGGAGACCGGCGAGCAGCGCGTGTTCGTCAACCGCCTCGGCCGGGCCTGGGTCACCGACGACATCCGCCGCCCGGTGTTCGCGCCCGAGCGCGAGCGACTGATCGCCGCGCTCGACACGGAGCTGCGCCGCCGGCTGCCGGCCGCGGAGCACCTGCTGATCGACCCGGAGGTCCTGGACGTGGCGTTGCCGCTCAGCGGCAAGGCCACCGCATCCGGGCTCGGTGTGCTGCCGCGCGGCTCGGTGTCCCGCGTCGACGGAAAGCTGCTGCGCTTCTTCGTGTACTGGAAGCAGAGCGAGCGCTCGACCGACTACGACCTGTCGGCGGCGCTCCTGAACGCCGACTACTCGACCGCCTCCTGGCTGTCGTACACCAACCTGCGCGGTGTCGAGGGCGAGCACTCCGGTGACATCACGGACGCCCCCGACGGAGCCTCGGAGTTCATCAACCTGCGCCTGGGCGCTGTGCGCGCCGCCTGCGTCGTGCCGCAGGTCAACATCTTCTCGGGAGAGGGCTTCGAGGAGGTCGCGGAGTCGTTCTTCGGGTTCATGCTGCGCGAGGGCGAGCAGAAGGGACGCCCGTTCGAGCCGCGCACGGTACGCATGAAGTCGGAACTGCGCGGTCCGGGCCGGGTCGCCCTGCCCCTGGTCTTCCTGCGCGGGCCCGACGGCAGGTGGCGCGCCAAGTGGCTGAACCTGTACCTGAAGGGGGCCCCGTCGTCGAACAGGGTCGAGAGCAACCGGGCGACGGTCGCGACGCTGCTGCGCGGCATCGTCGAGCGCGAGCAGCTCACCGTGCGCTACCTCACCGAGCTGATGACCGGCAGCGCGACGACGGTCACCGAGTGGGACGGCAAGACGGTCCCGACGGGGCCCGTCACCTACATCGGCCTGGAGCGCCCCGCCGGACTCCACCCGCGGTCGCGGATCGTCACTCCAGAAAACCTGCGCGACCTGATCCCCGCCTGAGTGCTAACGTGACCGTGGCGAGGCCATGAAGGGGCTTCCTTCTCCACACTCCTTGAAATTAGTCCCTTCGCTTTCCTCGCCACCGACTCGAGGCCTCCGGCCGTCCCGCCTGTACGCGGGACGGCCGGAGGCCTTTCGGCGTGAGCCGGCTTTCCGACGCCCTCACGGGTGGGGACGGGTCTCCTCGCCACGATTCCGGGCGGCGGAGGTTTCCGGCCGTGCTGGGATTGCGACACAGCGCCCGTCATGTCGCCGACCAGGTCTGACGGGCGCTGTGGCCGGTGCGAGCCGGTTACTCGGGCTGGATGACAGCGGCACCCCAGCGTATGGACGGGGACGAGGTCGTCACGACGGCGCCGAAGCCGCCGTGCAGGCCGGTGCCGAGGGGGACGGTGACGCGGGCCGGGGTGCCGGATGGGCAGTCCACGCTGAAGGGTGCCCGGGCCTCGGGCTCCTCGTCGACGCGGAAGGTCACCTGAATGCTGCCGCCGCCCTCGCAGCCGACGGTGATCAAGGTGTCCAGGCCGGCGTAGAGCCCGCCCGAGACGAAGCCGCCCGAGCCGGTCTGCGCCGGGACCCAGATCAGCCCGTCCGGACCCGGATAGCCCACCAGTTCGTCATCCGCGGCGGCTTGGGCCGCCCCCGCGGGCAGCGCCAGTACCGAGGCCATCGCCACGGTCGCGAGGGCCTTGCCGGCGGTGTACGTGTACTTCATGGTTCCCCCCACAGGTCGTCCTGCTCGGTGCCGACCGCCTACGACCGGCACCGACCACGCTAACCCCCGCCACTGTCAACGGCCCTGGCGCGGCAGTCACCTTCCACCGGGGATGGCACGCCCACCCGACCGGCCCGTCCGTGCGGAGGGGCGACGGCGGGAGGAGCGGAAAGGTGAGGAGAGCGGGTCAGTCCTGAATTAGCTCGTCGCGCACCGGGATCCACTCCAGGGCGGACCGGATGCCCTCCTCCAGGGACAGGGTCGGTGCCCACGCCAGCAGTTCGGCCGCCCGGTCGCTCTTGGTGTAGCCGCCTGCCACGTCCCCTGGGCGCGGGTCGGCGTCCACGGTGGCCAGCGGCGTACTGACGACCCGGTTGAACGCGTCGCACAGTTCCCGGACGGTGGTGCCGGAGCCTGTACCCAGGTTGATCGCGACCGACCGCTTCGAGTCGGTGAGGATGGAGTCGAAGCGCTCGATCGCCGCGACGTGGGCCGCGGCGAGGTCCCAGACGTGCACGTAGTCCCGGATGCCCGTGCCGTCGCGCGTGGGGTAGTCCGTGCCCGTGATCGGGAAGGGACGGCCTTCCTGGTGTGCCCTGATGAGCACGCCCAAGGCGTGGCTGGGCCGCTTGAGCTGCAGACCGGTCCGCAGCCGGGGGTCGGCCCCGACCGGGTTGAAGTACCGCAGCGACAGCACGCGCGGCCCGGCCACGGCGATGTCGGCGAACATCTCCTCGCAGACGGCCTTGGTCCGTGCATAGGGGCTCTGCGGGGCCAGCGGCGAGTCCTCGTTGACGGGGGAGCCGTCCTCGGCCCGGTAAACAGAGGCAGAGGAGCTGAAGACGATGCGGTCGCAGCCGTTGCGGTGGAGGTGGCCGACGAAGGCCAGACTCTTGCTGACGTTCGCCTCGTAATAGCCGATCGGGTCCGCGACGGACTCCGGCACCACGATCAGGGCGGCGCAGTGCACTACGGCGGAGATGTCCGGGTGCACCGAGAAGATCCTGTCGATCAGCTCGCCGTCTGCGATGTCGCCCTCGTAGAAGGTGCGGCCCCGGGTGAATTCGCGGCGGCCCCGGACGAGGTTGTCGAGGATCACGGGAGTGATGCCCGCGTCCAGGCAGGCCGAGGCGACGGTGCTACCGATGTAGCCGGCTCCTCCGGCGATGAGGACGGTTGTCAAGATGCTCACTTCCCGGTCGTTGGAGCCCCAGTGGCAATCGACGCCAGGCTAACGGAGAACCCAGCGGGGCATCATCGGCTGATCAGCGGCGAGCGGAGGAAGCCATGCAGCTGAGCGTTCGCCCTGCGCGTGGAACCCGCTGCGGCAGAAGTCTGCGGATAACTGCACGTTGACCGGTAGACCTCCTTGACGACCCGGCTGGTGACCCGCGAGCCGCCGCGGCCGGGATCCGCAGCACTCCGGCCGCTCCGAACGCTGTTCAGGGCACGCGTCGGAGCGCCGCGTGCCCTCACCCAGCGGGACGGGGGTGGCGGAGGGCCGCCGCCCGGCCAGCCCGGGAGCTGGCCGTCACACCCACTACGGGGCGGCGTGGGCGAGCAGAAGCAGCCTCGACAGCGCGGCCCCGCCGTGACCCAACGCGTCGTCGTACTCGCCGCGAGTTCGGCGAGCAGCCCGTGCACCGGCGGGTGGTGCAGATCCCAGGCGCCCGACGCCCGGCCGGGTCACGCCCCAACGAGCGATCGTATGCCCGCTCACACCACCCCACCTCAGGTCCGCCGCGGATCAAGCGGCCCGGGGCCAGTCCCAGCCCAACTGGAGGAAGAACCCGAGCCGGTCGCTGACCGCACGGATCTCCGCGATCTTCCCGTCCGCCAGCGTGAAGATCCAGATCGCCTCGACCTCGAAGTCGCGCCCCGTCGGCTGGGGCATCCGGGGGTGGTTGCCCCCGTGGGTGCCCCGTTGCACGACGCGCGCGACGACGCGGTCGCCCTCGGCGATGAGCTCTTCAACCTGCACAGTGAGCGGGTCGAAGGCGGCGAGTTGGCTGCGGATGCCGTCGAACGCGGACCCGGGCTCGTCGGCCTCGCCATGGATGATCTTGTTGTGGTCGACGACGTCCGCTGCCATGAACTGCTCGAGGTCGTCGGCCCGGCGATCACTGACCGCCGCGAAGAACCCCCGTACGCACTGCTTGTTGTTGTCCGTGCTCACGGCCACTCTCTCCCCCTCGGGTACTGGTCGGGCGCGATCATGCGACGGGTGCCCCGGCTGGCCCGCGACGCGGCGAGGGGCGAGACGCGGCCCCTCTCGATGACGCTGATCTTCCGCGGCGGAACCGCGCAATGTCGCCGTGACGCGGCGGTGGGGTGGTGGTGCGACCGGGTGCGGATGCGCGCTTCTCGATGCGTCGTACAACCATCGGCGCATCCGGCGAGTCTCATCCTCATAAGTACATTTTCCAGGGGGTTTTGTCTGTGAAGTTGTCCCGGATCGCCGCGGCGGTCACCACTGCCGCTCTTGCTCCGGCCGTCCTCATCGCGTCACCGGCGTTCGCCGCCGGCAAGGACACTGCCGCATCCACCTATCCGACCTCTCCGACCGCACCTGACCAGGCGGCGCCGGACCAGGCCGACAAGGGCCGGTCCGACAAGGACCAGGCGGAACAGGACCGCGAGACCATCCTCGCGATCATCGCCGAACCGATGGCCAGCGAGTACATGAAGGAGGCCGGCCACAAGGCCATAGCCGACGGCCCCCCGGCCATGCGCAAGTTCATCGAGACGGATCAGCACACGATCCGCCTCGACGACTACCGGGTGCTGATCCTCAGGCTCACCAACGGCGCCGGACCCGGCCTGAGGGAAGGCATCAACAACCTCTTCCGGAGCGACAAGCAGACTCTGGAGCAGCTGCGCCACTTCTACGAGGTGACCCAGTACGAGCTGCGCGATGACGACAACAAGGTCGACATCTCCAGGCTGATCGGCACCGGTGGCCCCGGTGTGAAGGAGGCGGGCAAGAAGGCGCTCCAGGGCACTCCCGCCGACCGCGTCGCCTTCCTCAAGGCGGGGCGGTACCTCGCGCAGGCCTCGGACGACCGGGTCGAACTCGCCCGCATCGACGAGGGCTGGGACGGCCCCATCCTGAGCGAGGCCATCAGCAGGCTCCTCAACACGTCCCCGACCCCGGCCGAGCTGCGCCACTTCCTGGAGGTGACCCAGTACGAGCTGCGCGACCAGGACAACCGGGTCGCGATCGCCAAGATCATCGACGGTGGCGGTCCGGAACTGGTCAAGGCCGGCCGCGCCGCGCTGGCGGGTACCGCCGCCGACCGCGCCGAGTTCTTGAAGACGGGCCAGCACGAGGCCCGCGCCAAGGACAAGAAGACCCAGCAGGAGAACGACAAGAACAAGGACCAGCAGGGCCACGGCAGCACGGGCTCCGGCTCGGGCTCCGGGGCCGGCGGGGGCACCAACCCCGGTACGGGCTCCGGAACCACCTCCGGCAACGCGGCCGTCACTCCCCAGGGCGGCAGCGGTGCCCCCCTCGCCAGCACCGGCGCGGGTGACTCCGCTCTGCTCGCGGGTGGTGCGGGCACCGCGCTGGTCGCCGGCGCGGGCCTCCTGCTCGCCGCGCGGATGCGCCGCGCCGGTTCCTCGGGCTGACCCGGTAGCACCCGTCTTCGGGGGCCGGCCGCGCGCTGCCGCGGCCGGCCCCCGTTGCCTTGCGGCAGGACGGGGGCGTCTGTACCGGGCGGCCTTCCTGACGGCAAATCCGGCGCTAGGATCCGGCGTCGCTCGCGTAGAGGTCGGCGGCCAGGGGACGAGGCCGCTGTACCTCTCCGGACGCGTATCGGTGGACTCCGCCATTCGACAGGTGCTCCCGGCCGAAGGCCGGTCCGTTGAACGGACCATACCCGGAGCAGCCCTTGACGGGCGAGCCGCCCTTGAGACCCTTCCCCCTCAGCCAGTGGTGTCGCCTGCAACGGGTTGGAGCTCCTTGAGGGCTTCGAGCCGGCGGGGGTCGTTGAGCTGGACCAGGGCGTTGTGGGCGGCGGTCAGAGTCTCGCGGGCTTCTTGGTACCGGGCGAGGTGGCGCAGGACGATTCCGAGGTCGAGGCGGACCGGTTCGCTCCAGGCGGGCATCCGTGCCGCCTCGAAGTGGGTGAGGGCATAGCGCAGGGGGTCTTCGGCCATGTGCCATCGGCGCAGCGCGGCATGGTCGTTGCCGATGTGCTGACGGGTCACCGCGAGGTACAGGCCGATCAGTTCCCGTGGCTTTCCGGGGACGCCGGCGCAGCAGATGGCTTCGCTGCGTCGGTGGATGGTCAGGGCTTCCTGCGCGCGGCCGGTGTGGCGCAGATGTTGGCCGAGGGTGTTGAGCACGGTCAGTTCGGCGAGCCGGCTCGGTGGGCAGGTCAGCTCTTTGAGGTGGTCTGCTGCTTCTCGGAGTCGGGTGATTGATTCTTCGGTGCGTCCCAGCCGGTGGAGTGCTCCGGCGGCGTAGCCCAGGGCCCAGCCGACTTGGAGCTGGTCGCCCCTTTCACGGGCTGCGCTGAGGGCGGCTTGCGCGGTGGTGAGGGCTGCGGCGGGGTCGGTCCCGGACGCCGTGCGCCTCTTGGTGGAGAAGAACTTCCTCTGAAGGCCCCCCCGGCGAAGCAGCGGTCCATGACGCTCGCCGGGCGCGAGCGGGCTTGAGTGCGGTGCTCCCTGACGGGCGGAAGTCGTCGACGGCCGGGACCGGGCCGGTCCGGGACGCAGCGCCTGACACGGCGGGTACCCGGGGGCCGCCTGGGGGGCGCCCTGTACGAGAACGTGGCGGACGCCTCCGTGCGCCGCAGCGCGCTCGTGCCGGCCGGGGCGTACGAGGCGCCGGCGGGCCCCGGGCCGTCGCCGCCGGGGGTCGCCTGACGGGGGACGACGCCGGGACGCCGCTGTACCCGCGGGACGGCGGTGGCCGGGGTGAGCCGTCTCCGGGGGAGGCGTCCCGGGTTCTTGTGGGACCCGAGGCCGGGTGACCAGATGCACGGTGGCCCCTCCGCTCGGCTTTCTGCTGCGTCTTCCAGCCGATGACGACCAACCCGTCCCTCACTTGTTGGCCGACCGTCTCGCCGAGGCGGCCTCGTCCCCGCCGCCCCGCTCCTCCTGGCCGTCGGCCCGGCGACCATCCGGAAGCGGACGGCCCGCCGTTGAGCCCGTCGCCTGCTAGCTTGCGGTCGTGGACCTCTTCTCCCGCTCCTGGGCCGCGCTGCGCGCAGCGGTCGCCGCCCTCCCGGACGAAGACTTCTCCCGGCCGTCCGGCTGCGCCGGCTGGCTGGTACGTGACCTGGTGTGCCACCTGGTCATCGATGCCCAGGACGTCCTGATCACCCTCGCCACCCCCGCCGGCCCGGAACCGACCAGGAACGCGGCGACCTACTGGAACCTCGTCCAGGCACCGACCGGCGAGGACCCGCTCGACGCGCTGACCGTCCGCCTCGCAGCCGCGTACGAGGAGCCGTGGCTGCTCAGGTTCCACCTCGACGACGTCGGTTCGGCCGCCGGCCGCGCCGCCGGACTCGCCGACCCCGCGGCCCGGGTCGCCACCCGCGACGAGGTGCTCACCGTCGGCGACTACCTCCACGCGTACGTCCTGGAGTGGACGCTGCACCACCTCGATCTGGTCGCTCACCTCCCGGCCGGGACGCAGCCGCCCTCCGAGGGCCTCGCCGGGTCGCGCGCCCTGTTGGAGAGGATCGCGGGCGCGACCTTCCCCGCGTCCTTCTCCGACGCGGACGCCCTGCTGGTCGGCACGGGACGGCGCGCCCCGACCACAGCGGAGAGGGCCGAACTGGAAACCATGGCGGCTGGTCTCCCGTTCATCCTGGGCTGACGCGCTCCACGCCCAGCCCCGGGCCGGGCCGGCCGTGCCACTCAGAATGCCTGGCGCACACGAGGGCGCCACTTCCTGCTGGAGGGCGGGATGCCGTCGCTGTTCGCGGGCCGGGTCCGGCCGACACCCGGCGAGCAGCGCGCCGCACCACAGGTTCCCCGGCTCCGGTCGCGGCGCGTCGTCCGGCACTCCGTGCAGGACTGTCAAGGACCTGCCCTCGTCCCGTCGCACGCCCGGGTCGTGTGGTGAGCCAGGGTTCCGGCGTGGCGATGAGTTCGGGGACACCCGCAGGTCTATCTCTTGACGGACTACAGCCGATTCACCGGGAGCAAGTCATGGGCGTCATCCACATCGAGATGTTCGCGACCCTCGACCTCGTCGGACAGGCACCCGGGGGACCCGACGAGGACCCCGTGGGGTTCCCGTTCGGCGGCTGGCAGGCGCCCCTGCTGGACGAGGTCGCCGGTGCGCAGGTCGGTGCCGCGTACGAGGGCACGGACGCACTCCTGCTCGGCCGGCGGACGTACGACATCTTCGCCGCCTACTGGCCACACCAGGACGGCGGCCGGGACAACGAGATCGCCACGCTCTTCAACAGCGTCCCGAAGTACGTGGCCTCGCGCGGTCGGCCTCACCTCTCATGGGCCGGGTCCACGCAGCTGGGTCCGGACCTCGCCGCAGCGGTGCGCGAGATCCGGGACCGCCACGAACACGTGAAGGTCGTCGGGAGCCTGAACCTCGTGCAGAGCCTCCTGCGCGAGAAGCTCTTCGACCGCCTCGATCTCTGGGTTCACCCCATCGTTCTCGGTGTCGGGAAGAAGGTGTTCGACGATGGCGCGGTGCCCACCAACCTCAGCCTCCTCGCGCCCCCGGCAACCAGTCCGAAGGGCACCGTGTACCTGCGCTACGGGCTCGCCGACGGCACTCCCGCCACGGGAGACATGAGCGCACCCGATCGCGGTGCCGGGAGCGACGGGTGAAGTCACCCCGCGCCGCCGAACGTGACGGCTGCACCGGTGCCGTGGACGCGGCAACGGCTCGCTTCGCCGCGGGAACCAACCGGTGAGTCCGAGCAGCACTCCCCGGGCCTATCGTTCGTCGATGACCGAAGCGATGGTGCATCCTTGGAGGCATGACCGACTTGCATGCCTCCACGCCGGGCAGCGGAGCGCCGGGCGCCGGGACACCCGCGGAGGCCACCGCCCCGGCCGCGCGCCTCGCGGCTCTGGCCGCGGCTTTGGCCGACGAGACGCGGGCCGCCATCTGCATTGCGCTACTGGAAGGGCGCGCCTGGACCGCGGGGGAGCTGGCCAGGATCACCTCGGTCGCGCCGTCCACCGTGAGCGGCCATCTGATCCGTCTGACCGAGGCGGGTCTCTGCGTGACCGAGCGGCAGGGGCGGCACAGCTACGTACGGATCGCCGACGCCGCGACGGCCCGCCTCCTGGACGAGGTCGCCTCGCATGCGGTTCCGGACCGGGACGCGGCGCACGCGGTGCCCGTGGTCACGGCGCCCGACCCACTGGCTCGGGCCCGCACCTGTTATGACCACTTCGCGGGACGCCTGGGGATGGCGGTGACGGACGCCATGGAGCGCCGAGGGCTGCTCCGTACGGAGGGCGTCTTCGAGTTGACGGAGGCCGGTCGGCGGTGGTGCGCCGAGGCGGGTGTGGCCCTGGCACCCGTGGGTCGAAGGCCGGCGGCGAGTTCCTGCCTGGACTGGACGGAGCGCCGTCGTCACCTGGGTGGCATTGCCGGGGCGCGACTGTGCGCGCGGGCGCTGGACCGTGGGTGGGTGGTGCGACCGGCGGGCGGCGGGCGGGCGTTGGAGGTGACCGCCGCCGGTGAGCGCGCTTTGCGGGATCTGCTGGGAATCACTCCCGACGACTGGAACTGAATGCTGGGAGTGCGCGGAAGGGCCCGGGAGGTGCCCAACATTTCGGCACTCACCGAAATGTTCTGAGGTAGGGTGCACACATGATCTCCCTGCGCCCGAGCCGCATGTCGCACAGCGCCGTCACGGTCGGCGCCGTGACCTTCACCGTGTTCGCCTGGGCGTCCGCCTTCGTCTCCATCCGCAGCGCGGGCGCCGCCTACTCCCCTGGGGCCCTGGCCCTCGGCCGTCTGCTGGCCGGTTCGGCGGTACTCGCCGCCCTGTTGGTGATCCGCCGCCAGGGCTTGCCGCCGCGTAAGGCCTGGCGGGGCATCCTGATCTCCGGCGTGGTGTGGTTCTGCGGGTACACGGTCGCCCTGAACTGGGGGGAACGACTGGTCGACGCCGGTACGGCTTCCCTGCTGGTGAACACCGGCCCGATCCTGATGGCCCTGCTCGCCGCCCGTCTCCTGGGGGAGGCGCTGCCGCCGCGCCTGCTGTCCGGCATGGCCGTCTCGTTCGTCGGAGCGGTCGTCGTGGGCTTGTCCATGTCCTCCGGTGGCGGCGCGTCGACCTCGGTGCTCGGCGTGGTGCTGTGCCTGCTCGCAGCTGTGGCCTATGCAACCGGTGTCGTCTCGCAGAAACCCGCGTTGTCCTTCGGAACACCCCTGCAAATCACCGCTTACAGCTGCATGACGGGTGCCGTGGCCTGCCTGCCCTTCGCAGGGCAGCTGGTCACGGAGCTGCCGAGGGCGCCGCTCTCCGCGACGCTGAACATGGTCTACCTGGGCGTGGTTCCGACCGCCCTCGCGTTCATCACCTGGACCTACGCTTTGGCGCGCACACCCGCCGGCAAACTCGGTGCCACCACCTACGCCGTCCCCGCGATCGTGGTGCTGCTGAGCTGGACCCTCCTGGGTGAGGTGCCCGGCTGGCTGTCCCTGCTCGGCGGAGTGCTCTGCCTGGCCGGGGTCGCGGTCTCCCGCTACCGGCCTCGTTCGACCGCACCGTCGGAGACGGTCGACCCCGCGCCGTGCGGGCCTGACCGAGGCGCCCGTACCGCCGGCGGTCCCCGTGCCGGGTCCTGACCGCCACCCTGGTGGCAAAGACACGACTTCCTCGCAGTCCCGCCTCCCGGGCCGGCGATGACGGAGACCACGGCTGCGGTGTCAGTCTGCTGACGTATCCTTCCTGCCACCGCACACCGACCGGGGAGACCAAGAGAATTGACTGGCCTGTCTGCTTTCCCGCTGCCCTTCCACGCTTCTCGTTCGATATCGTTCGCGACACCCCGAACGCTGCGGGAACTCCAGATGATGCAGTGCAGCGCACTCATTCGGGCGAAGCCCGGGTGGTTCGACAAGATGAACGATGCCGGCATCGTCGCCAGGTGGACCCAGGAAGCGGTCGCCCAGGGCCTCACCGAAGCACAGGTTCGTTACGTGCTTGCCGAACTCCGGCATTACGCCGGGCTGCGGGACGCGGGAACCGGCATCGAGGTGTCCGCCGTTGACGGAGTGTGGCAGTCGGACACGCTGGTCGACGACGAGCTCAGGTCCCGGCTGCGCGAGGCGGTTCGGGTTCTGGAGCAGGTCCCCGAAGCGGAACAAGACTGGCATCCCGGTTCCGACGGCCAGGTGCTGGATCTGGTTCATCCCTCCCTGTTCTGCCTGGTGAGAGAGGTGAGCGGAGCCCCCGAGCGGGCTTGGCAGAACCCGGCGGACCGCTACTCGAAGTACGAATTCTCGGAGAAGTTCCAGTGGCTGCCCACGGACGTAGACATCAGTGACGACGGTGATGTCACCTTCCGTTCGTACGTCAACAACGTGCACCCCGAGAAGCACCGCGAACTGGCTGCGGTCCTGCCTGACTTGCTCGCATGCGTGCGCCCCCTGCTGGAGAACGTGCTCACCGATCTGCGTCATCCGCGGCCCCTGCGGATCGAGGCCGATCCCTACGGGTGGTACGACTCGCAGCCGGAGTACCCGAACAAATCCTCCTACAGCGATGAAGGGGCTTACGCAGAAGCCCTCGATGCGTGGGAAGAGGCGCAGGACGACTGGTGGGAAAGCCGTCGCCCGGTCATCCCGGACGCCCCTGCCTTCACCCCGCCCGAGTTGCCGGGTGAATCCGCCCGAGTCGACCTGCGCGGCCGCCGTCTCCAGGTCATCGTCAAGCTCGCCACCATTCATCTGACCCCGGACAAGCCCGAGTACCCCGGCGGTTCCTGGCACGTCGAGGGGATGCTGAACGAGCGGATCGTCTCGACTGCCATCTCCTACTGGGACAGCGAGAACATCACCGAAAGCCGGCTGAGTTTCCGGGCGGCCCTGGACGACCCGCACTACGAACAGAACGACGACAACGGCGTTCGTGAGGTCTACGGCCTGGAGAACGAAGACGCGCTGAACCAGGTGCTGGGTTCGGCGTCGACCCCGGCGGGTCGCTGCCTGGCGTTTCCGAACATCCTGCAACACCGCGTCGGTTCGTTCCGTCTCACGGACCCCACCCGCCCGGGATATCGCAAGATTCTCGCGTTCTTCCTGGTCGACCCGTCGGAAATGATCGTCTCGACATCCGATGTACCGCCACAACAGCCGTGGTCCGACACCTCGACCATGACGCTCGAACAGGCCAAGGACTACCGCGAACAACTCATGCAGGAACGCAAGTTCTTCGTCGACGAACACAACGAGCAGCTCTACGAACGAGAATTCTCGCTCTGCGAGCACTGAACCTGGTGTGCCGGGCCTGGGTCGTGAGAATGCCCGCACAGGGTTGACCCGCTGACCGGGACGCGAACGCCCCGTGACGTCGGTCACCGACGTCACGGGGCTTCCTCGGATCATCCGTCCGGACGGCTGCCGGCTTCCGGTAGCCGAACCGGCTACCGGCTACCGGCTGAGCGACTTGAGCGCCGCCGGGTCGTACGGCTTCAGCTCGTCGAAGCGGTTGCCGAGGACCTTCGCCGCCCACTGCGGGTCCTGGAGCAGCGCCCGGCCGACGGCGACCATGTCGAACTCGTCGCGCTCCATGCGTTCCAGGAGGTTGTCGATGTCGCCGAGCGCCGCACCCTCGCCGACGAAGGAGCGGATGAAGTCGCCGTCGAGGCCGACCGAGCCGACGGTGATGGTCGGCCGGCCGGTGAGCTTCTTGGTCCAGCCCGCCAGGTTCAGGTCCGAGCCCTCGAACTCCGGGAGCCAGTAGCGCCGGGTGGAGGCGTGGAACGCGTCGACGCCCGCCGCCGTCAGCGGGGCCAGGATGGCCTCCAGCTCCTCCGGGGTCTGCGCCAGCCGGGCGTCGTACGCCTCCTGCTTCCACTGCGAGTAGCGGAAGATCACCGGGAAGTCGGCCGGGACGCGCTCGCGGACCGCCGCCACGATCTCCGCGGCGAACTTCGTGCGGGCCACCGCGTCGCCGCCGTACGCGTCGGTGCGGCGGTTGGTCCGCTCCCACAGGAACTGGTCGAGCAAGTAGCCGTGGGCGCCGTGCAGTTCGATGCCGTCGAAGCCGATCCGCTCGGCCTCCGCGGCGGCGTCGGCGAACGCGCCGATGACCTCGTCGAGGTCGGCGCGGGTCATCGCCTTGCCGGTTCCCTCGGTGCCGTCGACGCGGATGCCGGAGGGGCCGACGGCGGGCGCGTCGGCGTACGGTGCCTCGCCCTGCTTGCGCACCATGCCTATGTGCCACAGCTGAGGAACGATCGTGCCGCCCGCCTCGTGCACGGCCGCGGCGACCTTCGCCCACCCCGCCAGCTGGTCCTCGCCGTGGAACCGCGGCACCCGGTCGCTCTGCCCGGCGGACTCGTGACCGACGTAGGTGCCCTCGGTGACGATCAAGCCCACCCCCGCGGCGGCCCGGCTGGCGTAGTACGCCTGCACGTCCTCGCCGGGCACGCCGCCGGGGGAGAACATCCGCGTCATCGGAGCCATCGCGATGCGGTTGGGGACGGTCAGGCCGTTCAGCGTGACGGGCCGGGACAGGATCTCGGCGGCGCGGGAGGCGGTGGACGTGGTGACGGTCATGCGGGTCCTCCGGGTTGAAGCTGTGGCTCGTCGGGGTGACAACCAGGAGTGCATAGTACACATGTTATGTATCATGCATATTGCCGGCCGGTCCTCGCGCCGAGCCGTCCGCAGACCGTCCCTGCAGAGGTCCGCCGGTCCTCGGGTCCGCGATACTGGAGCGCCGGAAGGAGTGGGAGGCGCAGTGCTGGAGAAACTGGAGCGGGAGCTGATGCTGCTCTCGCGGCACCAGGTGCTGGCCCGGCGCGAGCGCGACCCCGAACGCCTGGAGCGGTCGGCGTACCTGCTGCTCAGCCGGATCGAGACGCAAGGACCCATGTCCATCGGGGAATTGGCAGAGGCCTTCGGGCTCGACACTTCGACCGTGAACCGCCAGACGGCCGCACTGCTGCGCTGCGGACTGGCCGAGCGCGTCGCGGACCCGAACGGCGGCATGGCCCGCAAGCTGCGCATCACCGCCGAAGGCGGCCGCCGGCTCGCCGGAGACCGTGAGGTCAACCGGTCCTGCCTGGCCCGGGTGGTCGCCGACTGGTCCCCTGAGGAGGTGCGGGAGCTCGAGGACGTCCTGGTCCGGCTCAACCGCAGCGCCGAGGCCCTCGAAGGACGGCACTGGCCGCGCACGGAGGAGCGCGACGCCCGCGCCGCGTGCCACCCCCCGGTGCCGGAGGAACCCGCGGCGCCCGCGCCGTAGGAGGGCCGCCGCCCGCCCCCGGGAGGACCGGATCTGTCGGGCTGCCCATTCGAGTCGGCCGGGCAGGCCGGCGCCCGAGGGCGGCTGACCTGTGGGGCAGCTGCCTATCGGGGCGACCGAGAGGTCCTCAAGGACGAGGACGGCAGCAACCCGGACAAGGCCTGCGCCGGAGCAGCGGCAGGAGAGCTACGGCACGCCGAGCTCGAACAGTGCGTAGCCCGCGTACGACCCGGAGGCCACCGCGGCGATGCCGAGCAGGACGCATTGCACGGGCGGGCTCAGCCGGCGCATCCCGACCGCGAGCGGAATGAACAGCGGGAAGCACGGGAGCAGATAGCGGGAGACGTTGGCGAAGATCTGCTGGCTGCCGAGCACCAGGACGAGGGTCAGCAGAGTGTGGACGACGAGGACCGCGGGTGGGCGCAGCCGCGCCAGGAGGGGGATGAGGATGAAGGCCAGCAGGACGACCCCGACGCCGATCACGTCCGCCCAAGGAAAGGCGGACAGGTAGGTGAAGTGGCCCACGGGGACAGAGGTCAGTACGTCGAAGGTCTGTCTGCCGTAGTCGAACTCGTGGGCCCAGGCTCCCGATTGCAGCTTGAAGTAGCCGCCGTAGTCGCCCATGCGCCGGCCCACCCAGGCCAGGTAGCCGAGCAGGCCGAGCGGCGCCAGGGCGAGTGCGAGCAAGGGGCGCAGGAAGCCGTCCTCGCGGCGGCGCAGCGCGAGCAGGGCGGCGACGGCGAGCGAGGCTATCAGCGCGCCGGCCGTGGGCCGGTTGAGTCCGGCCGCGAAGGTGAGGACGCCCGCGGTGAGCCAGCGGCGGGTCATGACCGCGTAGCAGGCCCACGCGGCGAGGGCGACGTACAGGGAGTCGGAGTAGACCGCCCACTCCACGCCGGAGCCGGGCCAGACGGCCCACAGCCCGGCCGCGGCGAGACCGGCCCGTCGGCCTGCGAACCACTCGGCGATCGCGTAGATGCCCAGGGCTGCCGCGAAAGAGGCGAGGATGGAGACCAGCAGTCCGGCGCCGTACGAACCCATTCCGGTGACCGCCATGGTCAGCCGTATCAGCGCCGGGTAGAGCGGGAAGAACGCGGCCGAATTGCCCTCGAGGGTGATCAGGCCGGTGGCGCCGGGGATCTGGGCGAGCTCGGGGTCGTAGCCGTGCAGGGCGACCTGCTGGTACCACCAGCCGTCCCATGTGGCAAGCACGTCCCAGGGGTGCGCTCCGCCGCCGAAACGAGGATGCTTGGTGCGGAAGTCGCCGGTGGAGGCGAGCAGGAGCATGAAGGAGCAGAAGCCGGCGAGTTTGAGGACGCCGAACAGAGCGAGGACCGGGCCGTGGTGGCGGGCCGCGGCGCGCAGGCGGGGACGGAGCGTGTGGCGCGCGACCGCGGGCGGATCCTGGACGGGATCGAGGGTCGTGCTCATGCGCCGGCCCGCCCCGCACGACGATGGCGGATCAGGTCCCAGCGGATCCGGGCGATGCCGCGCAGATCGGCCAGCGCGGTGGAGAGGACGTCGACGCTGCTGTCGGGGTCGTCGACCCAGTCCACCGGCACCTCGTGGATCCGCATCCCGGCCCGCTCGGCGAGCACCAGCAGCTCGGTGTCGAAGAACCACTCCCTGTCCCGTACCAGGGGCAGCAGCCGCTCGGCGCTGTCGCGGCGCATCGCTTTGAACCCGCACTGCGCGTCGGAGAAGCCGACCGCGAGCGTGCAGCGCAAGAGGACGTTGTAGCAGCGCGAGATGACCTCCCGCTTGGGCCCGCGCACCACCCGGGAGCCGGGTGCCAGTCGGGTACCGATCGCCAGGTCGGAGTGGCCCGAGATCAGCGGTGCGACGAGCGGCAGCAACGCCGCGAGCCCGGTCGACAGGTCCACGTCGACGTACGCCAGCACCGGTGCCCGCGACCTTGACCAAGCCGCGCGCAACGCCCGCCCGCGCCCCTTCTCGGACAGCCGCAGCCACTCCACCTCGGCCAGTTCGTCCGCGAGCGCTGCGGCGATGCGCGGGGTGCGGTCGGTGCTGGCGTTGTCGGCGACGGTGATTCGGAACGGGTACGGGAACGTGTCCTGCAAGTGGGTGTGAAGCCGCCGTACGTTCGGCTCCAAGTCCTTCTCCTCGTTGAAGACCGGCACCGCCACATCCAGGACCGGCTCCTCGTGATGCCTGGGCAGGGGAGCGTGCCGGGGTGGCCGCGCTTTGGCCGGTGTGGTCCGAACGGAGCGAAGATTTATCACGTAGGTCTCTTTTGTCCTTGGGTTCCAGGCGTGCCGAAGGCAGGCATGGCGGTGCGGTTACTCGGGCCGGCGCGCGATCCGGTCGCTATCCGGTGGCGCTGTCGACCGGCGACGGCTGGTTCGAAGGGCCGGCCGGGGTGCTGGTGGGCTCCGTGACCGGCGGTGTGGGGAATGTGCTCCCGGCCGCCGTGGCACGGCCGCTGGGTGGGCTGCCGGAAGCGGGCGCGGAGCTCCCGGTCGTGCCGGGCGGCTCCGAGGCCGGCGAGCGCCCGCCCTCGGTCGGGGACCCGGTCGTGGCGGGCGAGGTGGGCCGTGCGCTCGGGGAGCCGTCCGGCGCCGGTGACGTAGTCGGGCTCGGCAACGGACTGACGGCGGGCCGCGGTAGCGGCGCGCTGGGCCGGTCGTCGGCTGGGGCCTGTGGCCGCAGCAACACCCCGAGGCTCAGCGCGGCCACGGCCAGCACGGAAGCGGCGGCCCGGCGGGCCGCCCGTACCCGGCGCCGGGCGCGCACGCCGGCGTGCAGTCGCTCGTGATCTCCGGCCGCGAAAGGCGTCTCTTCCTCTGTGCGGTGCATCAGCTGCGCCAGCTGCCGCTCGAAGTGATCCATGCCGTCCATGTGGTCCACGGGTTCTCCCTCACCCAACCGGCTCGATGACATCGGCCAGGAGCCGGCGCAGCCGGGCCACCCCGCGCGCGGCGTGGGACCGAGCGGTGCCGACCGGGCAATCCAGGGTCTCGGCGACCTGCCGGTCCGGCAGGTCCTGGTAGTAGCGCAGTACGACGGCGGCCCGCTGCTGCGGGCTCAGCTGGGCGAGTGCCGCCTCCAGCCGGGAGCGCTCGGCCACGGTCGCCGAGACGTCGCCTGCCGCCACGACCTCGGGCAGCTCCTCGACGGGCCGCTCGCTCCACCACCGTCTACGGGCCGACCGGGCAGCGGCCCGCGCCAGCACCTTGCGGACGTAGGCCTCCGGTGCCTCGTCGGCGACCTTCGGCCAGACGAACCACAACGTGACCAGGGACTCCTGCAACAGGTCCTCGGCCCGGTGCCGATCGCCTCCGGTGAGCAGACGGGCCAGATGGAACAGCGCCGTCCAGCGGGCCGCCACAAACGCGTCGTATTCACCGGCCCGAACATGCTCCATTCCCACGGTCCCCGTTCTCGCCGGCTGTCTACATCAGGAGAAAGGCCCTGGACCCCCTGGAGCGCTGCACCCGGTCGCCGTGACCTGCGTCACATGTCGGGTGTCGCGGGGGGCAGTTCCTCCCAAGAGCCGGGCCGATCGGACGCATTGGAAGGCCATGCGCGGCCGATGCGGCTGGAGCCGTGCAAGCCGTTGATCGACGAGATGCTGCGGGCTGAACTGGACGCGCCGCGCAACCGGTGGCACACGGTGAAGCGGATCTCCGAGTGGCTGCCGGACGAGCATGGTGCCCGCAGCGGAGGTGAAGGCCGACTTCGGCGACGTGCCGGCGCGGCTGGCCGGCGAGCTGGGGACCTGCTGCCTGTTCGGGGACGTCCAGGTTGAGGCACGGTGGCCGGTGTCACGGGCGCGGCTCCGTTCGCGCCCGCCCCTTCACCAGCGAACGGCGGTGAAGTCGACCGGCCGAGGCTGCAGCAGCCGAGTGCGCTCAGCCAGTGTTCCGAACCGCCGGGCCATCTCGTCGGCGGACAGCCGGCGGCGATCGCCGTGGCCTGGCAGCACCCATTCGAACCGGAGCCGTCCGGCCGCCCTGGCGAGTGAGCTGGCCAATTCCTCAATGGAATACCAGGTCACACTGTCCGCGACTGCCAGATCGGACGTGGTGCGTGACCAGTAGAAGCTGTCCCCGCTGAAGCAGTACCGGTCATCTGCGAGGTAGAGCACGCTGCCCGCAGTGTGGCCGGGCAGCGGGTGGGCGGTGACTCCCTCACTGATCTCCAGAGGTTCGAGACCCCGGATCACCTGGTCCGCGTCCGGCGCCGCATCGAGGTCGCCCTCGTGGATCCACAGCCGGGCGCCGAATTGGTCCGCGTAGCGGCGGCCGTGTGCAGCGTGGTCGCGGTGGGTGAGGAGCACATCGGTGACCGGGCCCACTGCTGCGTAACGCTCGGCGAGTTCACGACTCCAGCGCGGTGTGTCGATCATCATGACCGTGCGGGAGGGCCGCAGAAGCAAGTAGGAATTGGCTCCGGCCGTGTGTGCCGAGTTGTGCCCGCACAGCAGTACGCCGTTGTCCAACGCCATCGGAAAGGGATCGAGCCGGTCGTCCGGTTGCCCGGAGGAGGGACGGATCGAGCGCGTGGGGCAGGCGAAGACGGCTGCGTGTAAGTCCCGCGTCTCCGCTTCATCGCGCGGCTGGCGCAGCATCTGGGACCTTCCCTCAGCCTCGCCGATCAGGTCGGGCGCGAGCTGTCGTGCGACATCGCAGTTGAAGCAGCGGTCATCCACGTACCAGCCGTCCACGGCAAGCGTCCTTCCACGGGGCGACGACCCCCGGCCGGGGCCGCCTTTCAGGGATATCCCACTTGCGGCCCGAATCGGTAGGCCCTGCCGATCTTGTGCTTTCGGTCCCGATACGTTCTCCCGATCCGGTCGACTCCAGGCCGCGTCGGCCATGGCACGAGGGCCCGCAGAGACGCTCAGCACCCACCCTTGGTGTGGCGGGCGCTTGATAGTGGTCTCTTTGTTCATGGCTGCTTGCCGTTCCGTCGGGGCCGACGTGTCGATGCGGGCGGCACGGCGGAGCTCTACGCCACCGGCCCGCCAGCCGGCGGTGACCACCCAGGACGGACGGGTGCACAGGCGGGGCTGCAACTCGCCGGTCGTCTGTGTCCTCGCCTGCGGCAGGATCGTGCAAGGCCGCAGAGCCTCGCTGGCCGGAGCCACGTGCACCGCGGTTCGCGGCCGGTGAGGTGTTGCCGGCCGCGACGGCGGAGGTGTTCGAGGAATGGGTCGGCACGGCGACGCGGTGGTTCGGCCGCTGGGTGGCCGAACCGAAGGCGGCGCAGTCCCTCGCCTGCACTTCCACGTCGTCCCGCGCTGGTCGGACGACAGGTTTTCCACCTGGCCGGCGCACCAGTCCCGGCACCAGATCGCCGACGACCCCGTCGCACGGCTCGCGGCCGTCATGACGGCCGGTGATGCTGTTGGTGATCTTCGGGGCCTTTGAGGTCGCGCGCGAGGAGGCACGGGCCGGCTGTCGCCGCCATGCACATGAGGGCGGCCGAGGGTGGCGAATGCGACCTGCTCGCGGTCCGGCCGGAACGCGGTCGGTGAACGCGGGCGCCGTGCCTGGCGTGAGGGTGGCGTGGAGGGCCTGCGTTCCGTGGGCCCGGCGAACTTCCCGACGCTCACGGCGCAGAGTTCGCGGTGCTGGAGGAGGAACTCGACAAGGGCCCGGCAGCGCACGGCTTCGACGGCCCGTCCTGGTGGTCTGGGGCCATCTGAACCCACACCCGGCCGGCGGACTGAAGCGGTGCGCGGCCGAGCCGACCGACCTGACCCGTCGAACCGGCGCCGCCACCCTGGAAACCTCAGTAGCCGCTCCTGATGCCTCATGTCTAGAGGCGCCAGATCGTGAAGACCGCCGTGAAGAAGCCGACGGCGCACACCGGCACCGGCCAGGTCCGTTTCGCTGAGCGCGACCAGCGGCCGAGGAGGTGGGCGTTGAGCAGTCCCGCGGTGAGGCAGTAGGCGATGAAGAGGGGTTCGAACAGCCAGGCGGGGGAGTCGAAGTAGAAGTTGTAGCCGAGCAGCAACGAGTCGAGCTGGGTGACCACGAGGAAGAGGTGGACGAGCAGGATCCAGGGCATCGTCAGGATCACCGCGATGATGCGGGCAGCCGCCATTCCTCGCCCAGGCCGCTGCCACCGGCCACCGCCCACAGCGCACACACCGCGCGTAGGACCGCGTATACGCGGGAGACCGGCTCTCGCCAGGCCTGTACTGCCGTTTCGAGGATCTTCATGAGTGACGTCCGGCCTTGAGGGTTCGGTGATTGCAGAGAGACGGGGATGGTGCGCAGTTCGTGCACACCCGCCCCGCGTGGGGGTTCCGGGTTAAGACCCCCGGATTATCCCGTGAAGGGCCACACGGGGTAGGACGAAGGTGAGCACCTGCTCGGTCGTGACGACAGCCGGTGCGGTGAACAGCGCGGTCCCACAGGTGCTTCGGATCCTCTCGGTGTCGGCGGCATGCGACCCGCATGGATATGTCGCCCCGTGCCGGCTCGCATCGGTCGGCACCGGACCTGTGCTCTCGTAGTGAGTCGTGAGAGCCGTCGTCGGCCCGCGACTGCACCCCCTCGGCCCCCGGACGAAGAGTTCCGGGCTGCGGAAACCGATCGAGACCCAGCCGTATCCCGAACCCGTGTGGGTGTCTGCGGACCGGAGGGGGGAGAGCCCGAGGCGGCCCCTGAACGGCGCCGGGCGGATGAACCGCACCCGCAGGCGGAGGTCCTGTCAGGATGGATGGAAGCTGTCGGCACCTGCTGCGAGGAGGACACGTTGATCAGTTCGGCGGGCAAGGGCCCGAAGCTTCCTCCGACTTATCCGCCGAAGACTCCGCCACCGCAGAAGAAGCCGGTCGAGCCCGTGCGGCCTCAGCCGGCGACGAAGCCGAAGACGTAGGTCGTCGTACGACGTCCCCGCGTGAGCGTGTGGAACCGGCGCACTGCCGCGCTCACCTTCCGAGCCGATCGGTGGGCGGCGGAGAAGACGGCTCGACGAGCCGTGGAGACCGTACGCGACTGGGGCTGCCCCGCCTTGGACGATAAGCCGGCCGGGCCGTCGTCGTGTGCTGCCCGCCGTTGACCGAGCGCCCCATGTCCGCCGCCAAGGGGCAGCTGTTGAGCCGGTCTGCGGTCTGCGGTCTGCGGTCTGCGGTCTGCGGTCTGCGGTCTGACGGCGGTGGCCGGAGCGCCCCGTGGGCGAGCACGAGGCGCCCCGGCGACCGGTCAGGGGACGAGCGTGGCGCCGTAGCCGGCTCCGGCGATCGCGGCGGTGATCTGCTCGGCGGGCAGGGCGCGGGTCAGGTCGACCACGGTCCGTTCCCTGCGTACGTCAGTGGTGCTTGAGGCGACCCCGGCCAGTTCCTCGACCTCGTCGTCGATGAGCAGGCCGCAGCTGTTGCAGTGCATGCCGGTGACGGCGAACGTCATGCGGATCGTGCTCACTGGACGGTCTCCTTGGGGGCTACGGGCTGCGCAGGGGCCGTCTCGAAGCGGATCTGACCGCCGTACATGCCCATGCCGCAGGTGAAGGACACGCTGCCCGGCTTCGGGGTGCCCAGGTCGATGAGGGTCTCGCCGGTGACGGGCAGGACCTTCTGCACCCCCAGGTCGGGGACGACGAACGCGCGTACGCAGCCGCCCGTGCCCGAGGTGGTGACGACGAGGGTGGTCGGTACTCCGGCCGTCGCGGTGATGGCGGCGGGGGCGTAGGAGTTGGTGCGGGCCTCGATGGTCAGGGTCTGCGTGCCGTCCGGTGCCAGCCGCACGGTCCGCGCCGGGGTCTGGGCGGCGACGGCCCGGGGCGTGCCGGTGGGCCACCAGCCGCCGAGGCGCAGCCCGGATCCGAGAGTCCAGACGGCGACGAGCAGGACGACCAGTCCGGTGATCAGCGTCAGGCGTCCCTGCCACAGCTTGGCGGCCGAGCGGAGGAAGAACCCGAGGACGGCGAAGAGCGGGCCGGTGCCGAGGACGAAGCCGCCCATGACGGCCGCACCGGTCAGCGGGGACCCGGAGGTGACGGCGAGCAGCTCGACGCTGAGCGTCACCCCGCAGGGGATCAGAACGGTCAGGAAGCCGAGCACCGCCGGTGTCGTGACGGTGGTGGATTTCGCCGAGCGCCGCACCCGCCGCCCCCATGAGGCGGGTGGCCTGGGGACGAACCGTCGTACGACTCGCACGCCAAGCATGTCGAGCCCGAAGAGCACCATCAGCGCCGCGCCGGCGATCAGCAGCGCGGCCCGGATCTGCGGGCTGGGCTGGACGGCTGCGCCGACGAGGCCGAGGGCGGCACCGAGGAGGGTGTGGGAGGTGAGTTTGGCGCCGAGGAACGCGCCCACCGGGGCGAACAGGCCGCTGCGCGCCCAGGCTTCGGCGGACCACGCGGTCGCACGGCGGCCGACGGCGCCGGCAAGGAGGCCGCCCTGGACGGCGGCGCAGGAGGCGCCCCCCGCGAAGAGGCCGGTGGTGACACCGGTGATGAAGAGGGTGCTGGTTGATGCCATGGAGGAAGAGCTCTCCTCTGAAAGGAAGCCGGAACAGGTCACGCTGAGGCACCCGCAGCCCGTACGGGCATGGCGGGACGCCGGGTGCCCTCAGGTCCGGCTGATGCAGAGGAGGGAGACGGGGTCGGGCGCGCGGGGCCATCCGCAGCCGACGTTGGAGGCACGGGGTGCCGGAGTGGCGCTGAGCCCGGGTTCGGGCAGGAGCGAGGGCGCCGGGGCTACGAGAGTGACAGGCCCCGGAGCCTTCGCGGAGGCCAGCGGGCACTCCGTACCCATCGCGAAGCAGCCGCCGTTGCGCTCCGATGCGATGCTCTGCCCCTGCGTGTCCGCGTCTGCGGTCACCGGCGGCCCGGCCGTACCCATGCCGTCCGCCGTGGCCATCCCGCTCAGATGCGCCGGTCCCCACATCACGTACGCGCACGTCATCAGTACGCCGGTCAGGAAGACGGCGAGAGCGGGCCGGGCATGCCGGCAACGGCGGGCGAACACTCCGCGATGCTACGACGGCGCCGTGGGGTCATCACACGCGGCCCTGCGTGGCTTCGCCGGAAGCCGGCCGCGGGTCCCGTTCATCGACTACCGTCGATGGTCGATGAATGGGACACGGAACCCCGGACAGGGCTTGGACCCCGCCGACGCGCAAACGTACGCCGGGTGGTTCAAGGCCCTCGCCGACCCCATGCGGGTCCACCTGCTCAACCTGCTCGCACGCGAGCGGCTGCCCGTGTCCGTAGGGGACATCACCGAGCGGCTGCCGATCGGCCAGTCCACGGTCTCCCACCACCTCAAGGTGCTGGCCGAAGTCGGATTCGTGCTCCCCGAGCGGCAGGGAACCTCCGTCCGTTACGAGGTCAACGCAGCCTGCCTGGAGTGCTTCCCCGCCGCAGTGGACGCGATCACGGGGCGGCGGCCGTGAACGTCGTCCCCATGACCGCCGCGCACGCGGCCGAGGTCCTCGGGATCCACCAGGCCGGAATCGACGAGGGCAACGCCACCTTCGAGACCACCGCCCCGACCTGGGCGCAGTTCGACGCGGCGAAGCTGCCGGGCCACCGCTTCGCCGCGCTCGACGCCGACGGCATGCTCCTCGGCTGGGTGGCGGCCTCCCGGGTATCGGACCGCTGCGCGTACGCGGGCGTCGTCGAGCACTCCGTCTACGTCCACCCCGCTGCCCGCGGCCGCGGCGTAGCCGGGTGCCTCCTGACGGCCTTGGTGGAGTCGACCGAGACCGCAGGGATCTGGACCATCCAGTCCGGGATCTTCCCCGAGAACGCCGCGAGCCTCGCCGTTCACAAGCGGGCCGGGTTCCGGATCGTCGGGACCCGCGAGCGGATCGGCCGCCACCTGGGCGTCTGGCGGGATGTGGTCCTGCTGGAGCGCCGCAGCCCGCTCGTCAGGTGAACCGATCCAAGCCGACCTGTACCCGAACGGGGGCCCGGAGCTCACAGATGAGCAGGTCGCGGATCTGCCGGGCGGCGTCGCGGGCGGGGCGGCCGACGCCGATCAGAGCGGCGGACGCGGGTCCGGTCCCATCGCCGTAGCCGAGCAGGTGCGGGCGCGGCTCGTCCACGGCGCGGGTTCCGTTGGTGGCGACGTGGCCGCGGGTACCGCGCAGCCGCAGGGCGGCGAGGGGCGCGAGGGCAGGCCGGAAGCCGGTGCACCAGATGACCGCGTCCGCCGCGGCCCGAGGGTGCCGTCGGCCCGTTCGACACCGGTGGCGGTGCAGCGGCTGAACATCGGCTTCGCGTCCAGGAGTCCTGCGTCGCGGGCTTCGCGTACCGGGGGTACGGCGACGATGTCACCCAGGGAGGCGACACCTCCGGTGTCGGTGCGGCCGGCATCGAGGGCCCGGCGGCGGGCGGTCGCGTGGTCGAAGAGGGCCCGGCCGTCGGTGTCGTCGGCGAGGTAGCGGGGCGGCCGTGGGATGACCCACGTCAGCTCGGCCGCACCGGAGAGGTCTGCGGCGATCTGCGCGCCGGGCTGGGGCGGCATGAGCCGGCCGGGCAGGGAGGAGTACTGGGCCGGGGAGAACAGGTGGCGGGAATCCCAGGTGTGCTGCCAGGCCCCGCCGGGAGCCGCCTGGGCGTCGAGGATGACGTGTTCGAAGCCCAGGCGGCGCAGGTGGTAACCGGCGGCATGCCCGGACTGGCCGCGCCGATCACCACCACGTCGGCGCGCTGCGTCATGCCGCGGGCCGGCCCTGCTCGGTTTCGCCGCGCATGAAGATGACCGCCACCAAGGCCAGGCCCACGATCACGCCGACCAGCTGCACGCCGACGAAGGCGGGTACGGAGGCGGGGGCGATGCCCGCGAAGGTGTCGGTGAACGCGCGGCCGATGGTGACGGCCGGGTTGGCGAACGAGGTGGAGGAAGTGAACCAGTACGCGGCGCCGATGTACGAGGCGACCGCGACGGGCGCGAAGCGGAGCCGGTCGGTGCGGGCCAGACCGAAGATCAGCAGGATCAGGCCGGCGGTCGCGACGACCTCGCCGAGGAGGAGGTTGCCGGCGGAGCGGTCGTGCGTGGACCACTTCACCAGCGGCTCACCGAACATCGCGTCCGCCAGGATCGCGCCCGCGATCGCGCCGATGATCTGCGACGGCACGTAGACGGCGAGCTCGCGAGTGGTGACTCCGGCGCCGCCGCGGCGGGCGGTCCACCACTCGGCCAGGGTGACGGCCGGGTTGAAGTGGGCGCCGGAGACCGGCCCGAGGAGAGTGATGAGGACGCCGAGCCCGAAGACGGTGGCGGTGGAGTTGGCCAGCAGTTGGAGGGCCACGTCCTGGGTGAGCTTCGTGGCCTGGACGCCGGAGCCGACGACGATCGCGACCAGGGCGGCGGTGCCGACCAGCTCGGCGGCGGCGCGGGCGGTCAGCGGGGTGCGCGGCGGGGTCGCGCCGGGTGCGGGCCGGGGCTCGCCGGCGGGTATGCCGGTGTCCGCTGCGGGCGCGGCGACAGGCTCGGTGGCGGTCAAGACGGGTTCTCCTCGGACTGGTGAGGCAGAGCGGGCTATGGGCAGGACCGCTTGAGGTTCGCTTCGGCGGTGGCGCGCGCGGTCGTGGCGAGGTCGGCGAACTGACCGGCGAGGGCCTCGATGACTTCCGGGCGCAGGCGGTAGTAGATGAACCTCCCGCACGGCTCCGTATCCACGACCCCGGCCTCGCGCAGCACCTTCAGATGGTTGGAGAGGTTGGTCTGCTTGGCGCCCGTCTCCTCCACGAGGTGGGTGGTGCAGAGCGTCTCCTGGGCCAGGAGGGTCACGATCCGGAGCCTGAGCGGGTCGGCCAGAACCCGGATCAGATCAGTGTCGACTGACGTCATCATGGGCTGATACTGTCATATCAGTTGGAGCTGACACCAGCCCGAGTTGACGTTATTGGCTCCTTGGAACGGGATCGCCATGCCCACGCCCTCTTCACCCCTCCTGCCGGACGAACGCCTGGCCGCGGGGGCAGCCCGTCCCGCCTTCCGGTACGCCGGCCGGGGGGACGGCTGACCGCCGAGCGCGCCACCATCTGCTCCGGGGGCCCCGCCCCGCCGACGCGGCGGAGCCGCACATCCGCGACATCCGCGACGCCCACATCAGTGAGCTGCTCACCCAACTCGCGTACTGAAGCCCGCGCACGTACCCACCGCAGTCGCCTCACCTCAAGGAAGAACAGATGTCCTCCGCTCCCGCCGCCTCCGTCCTGTTCGTCTGCATCCACAACGCGGGCCGCTCCCAGATGGCGGCCGGGTTCCTGCGCCACCTCGCCGGCGACCGTGTCGAGGTGCGCTCCGCCGGTTCGGTGCCCGGCGAGCAGATCAACCCTTCGGCCGTCGCCGCCATGGCCGAGCTGGGCATCGACATCTCCGACCAGAAGCCGAAGGTCCTCACCCCCGAGGCCGCCCAGGCTTCGGACTACATCATCACCATGGGCTGCGGCGACGCCTGCCCGTACTTCCCCGGCAAGACCTACCTCGACTGGCAGCTCGAGGACCCGGCCGGCCAGGGCGTCGAGGCCGTCCGCCCCATCCGCGACGAGATCAAGGGCCTCATCGAGGGCCTGATCGCAGAGATCGACGCCAAGTCGAAGGCCTGAGGCGACGAAGGAAGTGACGGAGACGACTCCGACGGACGACGTACGTACCGTTACCGTCACAGGCTCCGGCCCGGTCCGCTTGGCGGCGTCGTTCTCGGGTCGGGGTGGAGCTCGTAGCCCAGTGCTCGGGCGATTCGTCGTGCCGCCTGGTCTGGGGCGCATCGCAGCGGAGGGCGAAGATGGCGACCGTCTTGCACGATCCGCCGCCACATCATCTGGCGGAAGAAGAACGCCGCCGGCAAGCGCCGCAAAGCCGGCGTGAGCAGGGCCGACGCAGCCTGACCTGCGACAGGCGCGGCGACAGGCGACGTCACCACGGCGGAGGAACCTCCGGACACCGCCATGGTCGTGGAGGGCCCGGTCGTTCACATCCGACGGGTCCGCCCCGGCTCCCGCTGCCAGCGACTCCGCCAGGGCACGGGCAGCATCGCTGAGATGGCCCGGCAAATGAGGAGTACCGCTATACCTTTGACCGTCCAGAACGCGAGCAGGAGTTGCAGGCCGCCGGCAGCTGCGGGCACCGGGCATTCGTCAGTCCGTGCCGACGCACCATGACCGACCGGCTCATGCCCGCAGCGACAACAGATGCACCACCCGGGCAAGAGCATCAGCAACTGCCTAGTCGTCCACGGCACCCGGAGCAGAGCCGGCGCCGGAAACGCGAAGCGGGCCTCGGCGCCCGACCACCAGGCGCCGACGGCGAAGACGGCAGTGGCCTCCAAGAGGGCAGTGCGACCGAGCCCGCCGCAGGGCAGCGGCGTACAGCCCATGGAGGTGATGAGCTCCGCGACCCGCGCGGCGGCGTCCGACTGGTCGGTGCAGTACGGCACCGCCAGTGGGGCCCCTTCGAAGGCCGGCTGGTCCAGTGTCCAGATGCTCTCGTGGCACATACCGAACGCCTTCACCACGTGGGCGCCGGGGACGGCGTCCGCGATGAGCCGGGCGACCGAGGTGGCGCCACCCGTGGTCAAGGCCGGGCCGTCCGGGCCCGGCGCCATCGGAACGGTGCAGTCGATCAGAGTCCGCCCGGCGAGCTGGTGGGCCAGCGTCTTGGCCAACTGTGGCGCGGCATCCGCCGGGACGGCGGTCAGTACCACCTCCCCGTGGACCGCAGCCTCGGCGAGGCTGCCGTGCCCGGAGGCGCCACTGAGCCGGGCCGTGCGGGAAGCGGCCTCGGCGTCCCGGCCGCCCACTCGAACGTCATGGCCGGACCGTGCCCAGGCCGTGCCGAGGGCGGTGGCCATTGCCCCGGTATCAAGAATTCCGATGCGCATGTGCTAGACACAGCAGAACAGGACCTGGGCCACGACATGGGCGGCGCCGAGTACGCCGCGGACTGCAAGGCGAGGGTGGCCTTCGAAGTACTGTCCAACCGTTGGGACAGCGTGATCGTGTACATCCTCGGCGAGAGCGGGCCCACGAGGCCGCTCGCGCTGATCACCCGCATCGGCGGCATCAGTCCCAAGGTACTCAACGAAGCCCTGCGCCGCCTCGAGTGCAACGGTCTGGTCGCCCGCCAGGCATACGCCGAGGCCCCGCGTCGACTACTCCCTCACCGAGGCGGGTGTCGCGCTGCTGGGCCCGATCCGTGCGATGGGCGCATGGGCTGGACGCTACGCCGGGGCGGTCTTGGCCGCCCAGACCAGCTTCGGGTCCCGGGAAGGCCGGTCGGACAGGTCTTAGCAGCGTTTTGTCAGCTGCCCCGCCGCGCACCCGGCCGCGCAAGAAACCGGCGCGTAGTAGTCCGCTGACCCGGCCAAGCGCTCCGGCGCACGCCAGTGCTTGGTAGCACTTGGCTAGTCTGACCTGCGAGGATCGGCCGGACAATCGAGAGGAAATCCATGAACCACACGCTCAACGGAGACAACGTCGAGATCACCGACGCACTCCGCGGGTTCGTCGGCGAGAAGCTGGCCAGGCTCGATGTGCAGGGCACCGATACCAGCAGCGCCCGCGTGACCCTGAAGATGGACGGCTCGAAGCAGAGCGCCTCGGGCACCCTCCAGGTGGACGGCCAGGACCTTACTGCCATCACCGCGACAGCCTCCGACATGCACACGGCCATCGACCAACTCGTCAACAAACTCTCCGCCCAGCTCAAGAGGCACAAGCAGAGGCAGTACGGACGCCCCCAGTAGTCACGGCCACGAGCACGCACCGTCGGTCCGATCGGGAGCGCCGAGGGCCGCCGGATCGACACAACCCAGGCAGACCAGGCGGAGGCATGCTGCCCGACGGTGACCGGCGGCCGCTCGGCGGGCGGGTAGCAGCAGGCCGTGGTGGATGTCGTACGCGCGCTCGGCCTGCAAGAAGCGACGTCGTCGGTCTCGGCTTCGCCCTGCCGGCCGGCGCGGCCGTGTTCGCGTCGGATGAGAAGCCGCAGACCCAGGCCTTGGAGCGGACCGCTCCGATGCTGCCCGGATGCCCGAGCGGCCGGGTTTCGACTACGTCGGACACGGCACCGTCGATCTGTTCGCGGGGCCAGTGGTGTGGTGTCAGCGTCGGCCGGGCCGCTCCAGCGGGCGGACGCGCATGGCTGACCAGGTGGCATCGAGCGCGATCAGTGTGACGCCGACCAGGCCGTGGCCGGAGAGACGGCTCTGCAGGATATCGCGGTCGAGGTCGGTGCCGGCCTTCGCGCCGCCCTTGCGGTAGGCGACCCAGGCCAGACCGTCGAAGGGGACCGCATCGAGTGCCTGCTTGACGGTGGCGTCGAGGGTCGGGGCATCGGGGGCGAAGAGCAGCACCAGGTCCGGGCTCTTGGCCTCCGAGGTCACGGTGGCGGCGGAGGGAAGAGGTCCGAGCGCCCAGTCGGCCGGCGCCCCGAGGGTCAGGAGGGTCGTGCCCTCCTTGACGCCCAGCTTCTCCGCAGATGTCTTCGCCATGCCGGAATCCTATCCAGCGCCCCGGTTATCCGACGCCGTGCGGGGGGTGCCCGTAGCGGGGGTTCTTCGGCTGGTCCGGCCGGCCGAAGACGGCGTGAACGGGTCATCCCCGGCTCGGCCCTCAGGCGTGCGGGATCAGCAGGGCCGCCGCCGAAGTGGCGTGCTTCAGGGAGGCGGCGCGGTCGGCGCCGCGCTGTCCGAGCACCACCCGGGTGCTCAGTCCGTCCAGCAGCGCGAGCAGTTCCGACGCGCGGGCGGCCACGTCCAGGTCGGCGGCGAAGCGTCCCTGGGCCACGCCCTTGGCGAGCAATGCCTCCAGGTCCCGCTGCCAGCCGTCGTCCATCTCCTGCTGGGCGGCGCGCAGGTCCTCGTTGGAAGGGGTGCGGGCCCACAGCTCGATCCACAGGGTCCAGCGGGGGTCGCGGGGGCCGCGCGGCAGGTAGAGCTCCAGGAACAGCGCGAGCTTGCGGTGCGCGGTGATCCGGCGCTCCAGCAACTGTCTGCGCTCCGCCGCGAGTTGTTCCTCGCTCCAGCGCAGAGCGGCCATCAGCAGGCGGTCCTTGCTGCCGAAGTAGTAGAGGATGTGGCCGCCACTGGTGCCGAGGCGCTCGGCGAGCGCGGACATGGTGAGCTCCGCGAGGCCGCCCTCGGCGATCGCCGCCATGGCCTCTTCCAGCATCCGCTCTTGGGCGATCCGTCCGTCGCGCCGTCGCGCCGACCCCGCTGCTCCCGCCACCCGTGCCCGCCCTTCCCGATCTTCGTGGCCCGACCTTATCCCGGACAAGGTCTTGACGCGGTCCCGTACGGCGGCGCATCTTGAATGCCATTCAAGAACTTAGAACGACATTCAAGGTTCATTGGGTCCACAGTCAGGGGTACGGCGCATGACGCAGCAGGACACGACGGCCGACGTCGACGAGGTGTTCCGGGTCGAGACCCACGGCATCGACCCCATTCCCGACGCCGAGCGGCACGGAAGCGCCGGGGACCTCTTCTGGCTCTGGTTCGGCTCCAACCTCACCTTCACCTACGTGATCAACGGCGCCCTCGCCGTGGCCTTCGGCCTCTCCTTCTGGCAGGCCACCGCCGTGGTCGTGGTCAGCGGACTGTCCTTCTTCGCGGTCAGCGCCGCCGGCCTCAGTGGCATCCGCACCGGCACCGCCACCCTGGTCATCTCCCGGGCCGCCTTCGGGGTCCGCGGGAACTTCCCGGCCGGTGTCCTGAACTGGGTGGTGAGCATCGGCTACACCATCGTCAACACCGTGGTCGGCACCCTCGCACTGGAGGTGTTCTTCGCCGAAGTGGGCCTGGGCGCAGGGACCGCGGTACGGGCCCTCGCGCTCGGCATCACCCTCGCGCTCACCTTCGCCGTCGCGATGTGGGGACACGCCACCGTCCAGTTCGCCGAGCGATGGATGGCGTACGTCCTCGCCGTCGGCTTCGGCGCGCTCCTCGTCTTCGTCCTGCCCGGCGCCGAGACCGCCGCCCGGGCCGGCGCCGCCGCCCCGGGCCTGTCCGGCTGGAGCCTGGCCTTCGTCGTGATGCTGGCCGGGCCCTTCTCCTACCTTCCGATGCCCGCCGACTACACCCGCTACCTGCCCCGGACCACCTCGCTGAAGTCGATCACCTGGATGGGGGCGCTCGGCGGGTTCGTCTCCTCCGTCGCGCTCGGCGTCGCCGGGGTCGCCGCCGCCACCCGGACCGACATGACCGATGCCGTGGCAGGGGCCGAGGGTCTGCTTCCGAGTTGGTTCAAGCCGGTGTTCCTGGCCCTCGTCCTCGGTGGCTCCGTCACCAACTCGATCATCACGCTCTACTCCTCCAGCCTGAACCTCCAGGTCCTCGGCATCCCGTGGAGCCGCGCCCGCGCCATCGTGATCAGCGCCGCGGTCACCGCAGCCGGATCGCTCGCCGCGCTCTTCCTGACCGACTTCACCACCTCGCTGCTCTCGTTCCTCTCGCTGCTGATCATCGTGTTCGCTCCCTGGGGCGGGGTCTTCCTCGCCGACATGCTTCTGCGCCGCTGCCACTACGACTCCGACGCACTGCACGCCGGGAGCGCCGGCGCTTACTGGTACCGGGCCGGCTACCACCCCGCAGGCATGGCCGCGCTGCTCGCCGGCCTGGCCTTCGCGGCGCTGACCTGCGACTCCGAGCTGTGGACCGGCCCGCTGGTGGCCCCGCTCGGCGGCGCCGACCTCACTCTGCTCGGCTCGGTCGTCTCCGCGCTCACGTATTGGGCCCTCGCCCGGCGGACGCTGCGCCCGGCGTACGCCCCGGCCGCCTGAGCGCGGCGTACTCGCCGGCTGCGCCCCCGACTCGCTCCGTACGCCCTCAAGCACGCCCATGTGCGCCCCTTGTGCGCCCCCCCGTGTGCGAGGGGACGTACCCGCCCGCCCCACCCCCGCACCGACACCTCTGCACAGGAGCACCAACCATGCCGCACCCCTTCCCTGCCGATCTGCTGCTCACCGGAGCCCGTATCCACACCGTCGATCCTGGCCTCCCCGAGGCCGAGGCCCTGGCCGTGTCCGACGGCCGGATCGTCTGGATCGGCCCGGACGCGGAAGCCGTCGCGTGGGCGGGCCCGGACACCGAGCGGATCGACGCGGGCGGTCGGCTGGTGCTGCCCGGCTTCATCGACGCCCACAACCACGTCCGGCTCGGCTCCGACGATGCGTGCGTACAACTCGCCGGGGTGCGCACCCTGGAGGCGATCCTCGACCGGATCGGCGCCTGGCGCGAAGCCCACCCGGACGCCGCGTGGATCGAGGCCGAGGCGTTCGACTACTCCGCGATCCCCGGCGGACGGATGCCCACCGCCGCCGACCTGGACCCGGTCACCGGGGACGTCCCGGCGATCGTGCTCTCGTACGACGTGCACACGGCCTGGCTGAACACGGCGGCGATGCGCCGGCTGGGGGTCGCGAAGGACCGCACCGACCTGCCCTTCGGCACCGCGGCCGTCGACCCGGAGACCGGTGAACCCACCGGTTTCGTCAAGGACTTCGCGATCAAGGGCCTTTCCCGGGACGGCCACCGCGCGCTGCGCGAGCTCGGGGTGCCGTGGGCCTCGCCGGACCGGCAGTACGGCCGGCTGGCCAAGAGCCTGGACGACGCGATCGGCTTCGGCATCACCACGGTGGTGGAACCGCAGAACTCCCTGGACGACCTGGAGCTGTACGAGCGGGCCCGCACCGAGGGCCGGCTGCGTTCGCGGATCGTTGCGGCGCTGTTCCACCCGCGCGGCACCACGGAGGAGGAACTCGACGCGTTCGCGTCGGCGGCCCGGACGTACGCGGGGGACCGTCTGCGGGTGGGGCCGCTCAAGCTGTACATCGACGACGTGGTCGAGCCGCGCACGGCCGCGCTGCTGGAGCCGTACACCGGCTGCGGTGTGCACCGCGGCGAGACCTTCTACCCGGCGGAGGAGTTCGCGGAGCTGCTGGCGCGGCTGGACGCGCGCGGGTTCCAGTGCTTCGTGCACGCCACGGGCGACCGGGGAATCCGTACGGTCCTGGACGCCGTGGAACACGCCCGTACGGTCAACGGGCCGCGCGACGCCCGCCACCAAGTGGTGCACGTGGAATGCCTGGACCCGGCGGACGTGCCGCGCTTCGCCGGGCTCGGTGTGGTGGCCTGCATGCAGCCGAGGCACTGCGCGCCGGAGATCGCCGGGCCCGGCCAGGACTGGGCGGAGAACGTGGGCGAGGGGCGCTGGCACAAGGCATGGCCGATGCGGAGCCTGCACGGGGCCGGCGCGGTGCTGGCGTTCTCGAGCGACTGGAACGTGGCCGAGATGGACCCGATGATCGGTATCTACACGGCGGTCACCCGCCGCCCGCTGGGCGGCGGCGATCCGTGGCAGCCGGCCGAGACGGTGGACGTCGCGACGGCGGTGTACGGCTACACGATGGGCTCGGCGTACGCCAATTTCCTGGAGACGGAGCGGGGTTCGCTGACGGTGGGCAAGGCGGCCGACTTCGTGGTGCTGTCCCGGGACATCCTGGCCGTGGCCCCGGAACGCATCCCGGGCACGGTGGCCGAGACGGTGGTGGTCGCGGGCGAGGTGGTCCACCGGGCTGCCCCGCGACCGGGGTCATAGGCGAGGCGTCTCCGGCGCCGTGCGAGGGAGGTCGCCGCGGGGGTCAGGTGGTCCACTTCTGAACGGGCATCGACTGCCGGGCGTCGCATCCCGCACCGCAGCCGTTAGCGAGCCGGTGTCGGGTCGGTGGAGGAGTGGTCCTGCCGTGGCCGGGCGGGGTGCCGGTCCGGAGTCGACGCGGCTCGCCGGCCTGTGCCGGCGGGTCGGCCGCACGGCGAACCCGCCGGTATCCGCCCCGCGGGCTGCTGGCCCGATCGCGTCGACGCGGTCAAAGCGATCGTCTCGACGCTCGCCGCCCTCCCCGGTCCCAATGTCTACGTCCGGCCAGGGAAGGACGACGCGCTGAACCCTTTCGCGGTCGCCGGTCGCCGCAGGACTCGTCACCGTGCCGGTCACGTGGCCGCGCGGGACGCGTAGGCGCGGATGTCGGCGTCGGGGTCGGTGGCCGCCGTGGCGAGGGCGGTGCGCGCTTGGGGGACGTCGCGGTGGGCGAGGAGGGAGAGGACGGCGGCCTTGCGGACATCCGCGTTCGGGTCGGACAGCACCTCGGCAAGGACGGGGACCGCCGAGGCGGGTGGGGCCGCCCGGAGGGCGGTCGCGGCGCCGGTCCGGACCTGCCACGCGGGGTCGCCGAGCGCCGCCGCGGCGCGCGCGGCGTACTCGGGCGGGCAGCCGATGACGCCCAGCGCGGCCAGGGCGGCTCCGCGGACCAACGGGTCGGCGTCGTCCAGCAGCGGGTCGAGCGGCGCCGGTGCCGGGGCGTGCACGGCCGCCAGTCCCCGGGCCACCGCGACCCGGACCTCTCGGGCCGGGTCGGCGGCGGCCACCGCAAGTTCCGGCACGGCGTCGACCGAGACCAGGGCACGGACGGCGGTGGTACGGACTTCTATGTCGGTGTCGGCGAGTGCGGCGGCGTACACTGCGGCCTCACCCAGCCGCAGCGTGCGCAGCACGTCGAGCGCGGCGGCCCGGACGGTCGGGTCGGCGAAGCCCAGTGCCGCCCGCAGGCCGTCCCCCAACTCCGATTCGGCCGGCAGTACCTCGACCAGCTCGCGCAGTGCGGCCGCGGCAGCGGCCCGGACCCGCGGTGCGGTGTCCCGTAGGCATGCGGCGAGCGCGGGCCCGGCGCCGATCGGTACGGTCTCGCCGAGGGCGGCGACCGCGGCCGCCCGCACGCCAGGGTCGGCGTCGGCCAGGTAGGGGCGGAGCGCGTCCAGGTCGGGCGACTCCTCGGCGAGGGAGAGCAGGCGGAGGAGGGCGGCGCCGGGCGCGGCCACCTCGGGAGCCTCGGCCGGGGCGGGCGTCGGGGCGGACCCCGCCGCGGCCGCGGTCGGGCGGCCGGCCGGAGCGGCGTCCCGCGGGCCGGCCGTGGCCACCGGCACCAGCGCGACCTCGCCCAGCGGGCGCTCCGGCCCCGGCGCCGGCGCGAACCCCGGCACCGGGACCGCGTACGGTTCGACGGGCCGTGCGGTGAACTCCATGGCTCCGGAGGGCGACTTGCGCAGGTCGAGGTGGTGCAGCCAGCCCGCGTCGTCGCGCTCCGGGTGGTCCACCCGCTCGTGGTACAGGCCCCACCGGGACTCGGTGCGGGCCAGCGAGGCCCGGGCGGCCATCTCCGCGCAGTCCCGGATGAAGCCGACCTCCGCGCACCGCATCAGTTCGTGTGCGGTGCGCGCCCCCATCCCGGCGATCTCCTCCGACATCCGGGTGAACGCCTCCACGGCCAGGGACAGCTTCGCCCCCGTCTTCGGCGGTGCCACGTAGTCGTTGACGAACCGCCGCAACTTGTACTCCACCTGTGGCTGGGGCGGGCCCTGGGGGTTGCGCAGCGGCCGGTAGACGAGCTCGTGGGCGACGGCCAGTTGGTCCCGGGGCAGCTCGCCCTCGTAGGCCCGGTACCGCGCGGCGTCCTCGCCGGCCAGGTCGCCGAAGACGAACGCGCCGATCATGTAGTTGTGCGGCACGCAGGCCAGGTCTCCGGCCGCGTACAGGCGGGGCACGGTGGTGCGGGCGTGCGCGTCGACCCGTACCCCGGAGGCGGAATGGCCCCCGCACAGTCCGATCTCCGAGATGTGCATCTCGATGTCGTGGGTGCGGTAGTCGTGGCCGCGGCCCGCGTGGAACGTGCCGCGGGTGGGCCGCTCGGTCGTGTGCAGGATCGATTCGACTGCGGTGACGGTCTCTTCCGGCAGGTGGCTCAGCTTGAGGTACACCGGGCCCCGGTCGGAGGCGAGTTCGGCGGCGAACTCGGCCATCATCTGCCCCGACCAGTAGTCCGACTCCACGAACCGCTCGCCGTGCCGGTTCACCTGGTAGCCGCCGAACGGGTTCGCGACGTACGCGCAGGCGGGCCCGTTGTAGTCCTTGATCAGCGGGTTGATCTGGAAGCATTCGATCCCGGTGAGCGCGGCTCCCGCGTGATAGGCCATGGCGTAGCCGTCACCGGCGTTGGTCGGGTTCTCGTACGTCCCGTACAGGTAGCCGGAGGCCGGCAGTCCGAGCCGGCCGCAGGGGCCGGTCGCCAGGATCACCGCACCCGCCCGGACGGTCACGAACTCCCCGGTGCGGGTGTTGAACCCGGCCGCGCCGATCGCCCGGCCGTCGCCCGGGTGGGTGAGCACCCTGACCGGCATGACCCGGTTCTCGATGCGGATCCGCTCCCGCATCTCGCGGCGCCGCAGTTGCCGGTAGAGGACCTTCTTGACGTCCTTGCCCTCCGGCATCGGCAATACGTACGAGCCGGACCGGTGCACCTGGCGGACCGCGTACTCGCCGTGCTCGTCCTTCTCGAACTTCACCCCGTACGACTCCAGGCGCTGGACCATCGCGAAGCCGCGGGTCGCGGTCTGCCGGACGGTGGACTGGTCGACGACGCCGTCGTTGGCGCGGGTGATCTCGGCGACGTAGTCGTCGGGCTCGGCCCGGCCCGGGATGACCGCGTTGTTGACCCCGTCCATGCCCATGGCCAGCGCGCCCGAGTGCCGTACGTGCGCCTTCTCCAGCAGCAGCACCCGCGCACCGCGTCCGGCCGCGGTCAACGCGGCCATCGTGCCGGCGGTCCCACCGCCGATGACGAGGACGTCACAGGACAGCTCGGTCGCGTCGGCGAGAGCGGGAACGGGCAGGGGGGTGTCCACCATGGTCTCCACGGAGGTGCCTTTCAGAGGGATTCGAGGATGCGGCGGCGCAGATCGGCGGTGCCGGGGGCGTGTTGCGCGGCCCGCTCGCGCGGGTGCGGTACGTCAAGCACCCGGCCGGTGCCCAGCAGGGCGACCCGGTCGCCGAGGAGGAGGGCCTCGTCCACGTCGTGGGTGACGAAGACGACGGTGGCGCCCGTGCCCCGCACGATGTCCACCAGCAGGTCCTGCATCTCGGCGCGGGTTTGCGCGTCGAGCGCGCCGAAGGGTTCGTCCATCAGGACCGCGCGGGGCCGGCCGGCCAGGGCGCGGGCCAGCTGGACCCGCTGTCGTTGCCCGCCGGACAGTTGGTGCGGCAGCTTGTGGGCGTACTCGGCCAGACCGACCCGGTCCAGCCAGTCGGCCGCGCACCGCCGCCGTTCGGCCCGCGGGACCCGGCGGATCGCCAGCGGGAGTTGGACGTTGGCGCTGGCGGTGCGCCAGGGCAGCAGGGCGTCGTGCTGGAAGACCAGGGCCCGGTCGGCGGCGGGCCGGGTGATCGGCTCGTCGTCGAGGGTGACCTGCCCGTCCAGCGGTGGCAGCAGCCCGGCGAGGGTGCGCAGCAGGGTGGACTTCCCGCACCCGGAGGGCCCGACCACGGCCAGCAGTTCGCCCGGCGGGATGCTCAGGGTGACCGTGCCCGGCAGAGCAGCGCCGTCCGGGTGGCCGAGCCGAACCTCGTGCAGGGCGAGTGCGGCGCCCGTCGGCGGGGATACGGTGGGCAGGGTCGTGGTGTTCACGGGACCGGTTCCTTCCGGGGAACGGCGGTGAGGGCCGCGGCGCCCGCGGCGGCGGGGGCGCCGGCGGCCCTGCGGGACGCCGGCCGCTTCGCCCTGGCACCACCGCGTGCGGCCGGGCGGGGCAGCCAGGCCGTGGCGCGATGGCCCAGCAGCTCCACCGCCGTCGAGGTGAGCCATCCGAGGGCTCCGATGGTGGCCATCCCAACGAAGACTGCCGGGTAGTCGAGGATCGTGTAGGCCTGCCAGGTGCGGTAGCCCACCCCGTACTCGCCGGAGATCATCTCCGCGGAGATCACGCAGATCCACGCGACACCGATGCCGACGGACAGACCACCGAAGACGCCCGGCAGGGCGCCGGGCAGCACCACCGAGAACAGCACCCGGAGCCTGCCGCCTCCCATGGTCAGCACCGCCTCTTCCCAGACCGGGGTGAGCGCCCGGACCGCGTGCCGGGTGGACACCACCACCGGGAAGAAGGCTGCGGTGAAGGTGATGAACACGATGCCCTGCTCGTTGGTCGGCAGCAGCAGGATGGCCACCGGAACGAGGGCGATGGCCGGCACCGGCCGCACCACCTCCATCAGCGGACCCAGCAGGTCGGCGGCCCACCGCGATCGCGCGATCGCCGTGCCGGCCGCCACCCCCAGCACGGCGGCCAGCAGAAAACCCACCACGATCCGCCGGAGGCTGTATCCCAGGTCCTGCCAGTACGGGCCGGTGCCGAGCCGGTCGGCGAAGGCGGAGGCCACCTCGCCCACCGTCGGGAACTGCTCGAACCGCAGCCACAGGTTGACGTCCAGGGACGTCAGCAGCTGCCACAGCCCGAGGGCCACGACCAGTGAGGCGGCGCGCAGCAGCCGGCGGCCCGCGCTCATGACGCCAGACCCACGGCGTCCGTGTAGCTGACGATGCGCGCCCCGGCATGACCGTCGACGTACCGCTTGGCACTGGCCGGGGTGACGAAGGCGCGCAGCTCGGCGCCGTCCGTCACCCACACCGCCTTGTCGGCGAACCACAGGGTGCCGGTCAGCGCGTCCGGAACGTACGCGGCCCGCACGTCCGCGCCCTTGGCGGCCTTCAGCAGTTCCTTCGGGTTGTCGAACGTGCGGGTGGTGGTCTGGCCCTTCAGCCAGAGTTCGGGCTTGGCGGCGCTCGCCGGCGGGTAGGCCGGGGCCTGCACGGCCCGCTTCAGCGGCGCGGGGTCGACGAAGGCGTCCACGTCGACGTCGCCGACCAGCGCGGCGGTCTTGAGCACCGGCACGTCCTCCTTCAGCGCGGCGATCAGCTCCGGGCGGAGCTCCGGGTCGAAGGTGGCGATGCCGTTGGCACCGTTGTAGAGGTAGACCACTTCGGCCGGCAGCCCCGTGGCCTCGGCGACCGACTCGGCGGCGGCGACCGGCCGCTCGCGCAGGTAGTCGGTGGCCCGTCGCTGCGCCTTGAGGAAGTCGTCGAGGACCCCGGCCCGGTCCTCGGCGAACTTCTCCCGGACCGTGACCCCGTGGAAGGTCGGCAGGTCCAGTTCGGCTCCGTCGTACAGAGCCGTGGCGCGGCCCTCGAAGGTCAGCTGGCCGGGCCAGGCGACGAACTGGGAAAGCGCGTCCGCGCTGCCCGCGGCCAGGGCCGAAGCACCAACGCTGGGCTGTTGATTGAGCTTGTGGATGTCCTTGTCCGGGTCGATGCCGGCCTTCTGGAGGGCCCGGACCAGCGTGCCGTCGGCGGCCGAGCCGACGCTGGTGGAGACCTTCTTGCCGCGCAGGTCGGCCAGCGACCGCAGCGGCGAGTCGGGGGCGGTGACCACCGTGTTCAGGCCGCCGCGCAGGTTGTAGCCGGTGACCGCGACCAGCCGGGTCAGCTGCTTGAGCTCCTTGCCGCGGGCCGCGTTGATCAGCAGCGGGAAATCGCCCATCGAACCGATGTCGATCTTCCCGGCGGTCATCTGGGCCGTGATCGGCGCGCCGGTCGCGTAGTCCTGCCAGTCGACCTTGTAAGTGGTGCCGTCCTTCTTCCCGCGGGCCGCGAGCTCCTCCTCGAAGTAACCGAGGGAGCGGAGCAGGGTGCCTGCGGTGACGGTGTTGATGGTCTTCGACTGGTAGCCGACCGTCACCGTGATCGTCTTCGGCCCGGCCTTGCCGTCGGCGCCGGCCGCGGCGCCGCATCCGGTTGCCAGCGGCAGCAGCAGGGCGAGCGGAAGGAGGGGGATTCTCTTGCTGTTCATGGGAGTTCGGCCTTTCACCGGAGCAGGTAGGGCATGTTGACGGTGACCGCGCCGGTGGGGCAGCGGGCCGCGCACGGGCCGCAGTACCAGCACTCGTCCACGTGCATGTAGGCCTTGCCGGTGTCCTCGCGGATCGCGAGCGAGTCGAGCGGACACATGTCGACGCAGAGCGTGCAGCCGTCGATGCACTTGGACTCGTCGATGGTCACGGGCACGTCGGCGCGTTGCGGAACAAGCGGCATGGCTGTCTCCTAAGGCCCGGAAGGGCCGGGAACACGGGGAATGGAGGAAGGCGGAGCTCGCGGGCTCAGAAGGAACGGCGCAGCACACCGTTCATGGTGATGCGGTCGCCGCGGAAGCGGATGAATTCCAGGTCCACCGGCCGGCCGTCGGGCAGATGCGTCAGCCGTTCCAGCATCAGTACGGCGGCCCCCCGCGGGGCCTGGAGCACCGCGGCGGAGTGCGCGTCGGCGTTGACGGCCTCCAGGGTGATCTCGGCATGGCCGAGCGGGCCCCCGGTCAGTGACTCCAGGAGCCGGAACACGTCCGTGTTCTCCAGGTCGCAGCCGAGCAGTTCGCCGCCCAGGTCCATGGGCAGGTAGGACAGGTCGAGCGACAGCGGCAGTCCGCCCAGGCGGCGCAGCCTCTCGATACAGAGCACGTCGGTGTGCTCGGGCAGGCCCAGCCGTCGGGCGACCGGGCCCGGGGCGGTGACGGGGCCGACGGTGCGGACCTCGTTGGTGACCCGGCCGTGCTCGTGCAGGGTCTCGGCCAGGCCCTGGAGGCGGTCCAGGCCGTGCGGGTACTTCTCGCAGACCACCACGGTGCCGACGCCGGGCTGCCGGTCGATGAACTGCTCGCCGCGCAGCAGGTCCAGTGCCTGCCGGACGGTGTTGCGGCTGGTCCGGTAGTCGGCGGCGATGGCGTTTTCCGGGGGGAGGACCCCGCCGGGGAAGCCGCCCGCCAGGATCTGGTGGCGCAGCAGGTCGGCGAGCTGCCGGGCCCGGTCCGCACGCAGCCGTCGGCGGCGCGCGGCGGCGACCGGGAGGGTGGCGGGGGCGGGTTCGGCTGGCATGGAAGGGAACGTACCGGCAGAGCGATCCCCATGGTGTTGCCGCAGTATTGCGCCACCTGACGCCCCATGCGTACCGCTCTGACCTGCTGTTTCAGTGGAAAAGTGGCGAGTTCCGCCACTGCGGCGCCCGCATCGTGGACGACCGGGCGGCCACGATGCGGTCAGGGGGTCATGGATTGGTCCAGGCTTCCGGGGCCCGGGTGAGCGCGGATACGTCGGCCGGCAGGTCGGACGAGGCGACGTCGGCGAGCGTCACGCCGTCGAGGACCTCGCGCACGTTGGCCCGTAGTGCGATCCACAGGGGGAGCAGCGACTGGGCGGGGCCGGTGTAGGACAGGTCCGGGGGGCGCACCCCGCGCACCGAGACGAGCGGTCCGTCCACGACGCGGATGACATCCGCGATGCTGATGGACCGGGCCGGCTTGGCCAGCCGGTAGCCGCCGTTGCCGCCGCGCCGGCTGAGTACGAGACCGCCTCGGCGCATGTCGTTCAGGATGCCCTCGAGGAACTTGTGCGGGATCTGCTGGGCGTCGGCGATGGTCTCGGCCTTCAGTGGCTCGTCATCCTGTGACGCGGCAAGCTGCAGCGCGGCTCGTACCGCGTAGTCCGCCCTGGCTGAGATCCGCATACGGACATTATCCCGTACAGCTTGGGCCGCCGTCCGTCGCGGGTGGGGACAGGCTGCAGGACGGGTGCTCGCGCCCGGTAGCCGAGGGGGCGGGTCGCGGATCCGCATCCCGTGCGGTGCTCCGCGTCCCCCCTTGCGGTGCTCCGTGTCAGTGGAAGGCCGCCGCCACCGCGCGGTGGGAGCCGTTGAGGTAGTGCTCGCCGATGGAGCGCAGGCGGTGCGCGACCGGTCGGTCGGCCGTCAGTACGCGGGCGTTGCGCCAGAACCGGTCCAGGCCGGGGGCATCGGCGAGTTCCAGGACCCGGGCGGTGATGTGCAGCGCGGCCTTCGCCGTCACGGTCTCGGCCGTGGCGACCAGGGCGGCCACGCCCGCGGGTTCCTCGGCATCGAGCTGCGCGCCCGTGTCGAGGGCCTGCGCCATCACCTCCGTCGCCCGGTCGACCACCGCGGTGGCGGTCTGAGCGGCAGAGGCGAGTTCCCCGTAGGTCAGGAGGAGATCCGGGTCCGCACCGGCCGGCCGGTATGCGCGGCCGCCCCTGCTGAGGTCACGCGCTTCCGTGAGGGCGCCCTCGGCGATGCCGAGGCCGACATGGCACAGGGCGAGCCGGAGCGCCGGCTCGGCGAGCGCGGTGAACGGCGCGGTCGACTCCTTGTCGTGCGGCCGGCGGCCCAGCACCTGCCCGGGCGCGACCGCGACCCGGTCGAGGACGACCTGGCCCGCGCCGGCGACGCGTTGCCCGAGACGGTCGCGGGCGGGTTCGACGGTCACGCCCCGCGCGCCGGGCGGGATTCGTACGACCAGGACGTCACCTGTCACGGCGCACACGGCGTCCACCATGATCTGGTCGGCGACGGTCACCGCCGTATCCACGGACCGGCACCCGTTCAGCACGTAGCCGGTGGTGCGCGGCCTCAGCGTGAGGTCCGGTCGCCCGGTGTCGTCATCGGGTGCGGGAGTGCGGATCGCGCCGGTCCACAGCCACCGCTCGCGCACCGACTCCTCTTCGAGTCCGGCCGCCTGGTGGTGAGCCGCGTAGAAGCGTCCGCTCCACGCGTGTACGTAGTGGCGGGCGATCAGGTCGCCGATGGAGCTGTCCGCCGCGGCGATCTCCCGTATGACGGCGCATCCGGTACGCCAGTCCGCGCCGCGGCCCGACGAGGGCGGGGTGAGGGCCGCCGGCAGGCCGGCCTCGCGCAGCCGGGCCGTCTCGTCGATCGGTGGCTTGCCCGCCTGGTCGCGGGCTATGGCGTCCGCGGCGAGGTCGTCCGCCACGTCGCGGGCTGTACGCAGGAGCGCGCGACGCCGCGCGTCGGAGGACCGGGCGCCGGGCGTGGTCGGTGTCGTCGGCACGGGCGTCATCGACGGGTCCGGGTGCCGCTGCCCGGCGCGGGGGCCGGGCGGACAGTGATGCCGTGGGGGGTGGCGGTGGTCATGTCGGTCACTCCGGAACGTTGTCGGGTGGCGGGCTCTTCAACGTGCCCGCGGGCACGACGGGCGTCCCGGGCCGGGGCAGGGCGCCCGAAGGCAGCCGCCGCTGCGGGGCACGGCGTCGGGGACATCGGAAGGCGGTGTCCCCGAACCAACCGCCGTTCGGAGGACCGCACTTCCGCATCCCCACCTTTCCCGTCGAATTGGTAGGGATACTCGCCCGGAGTGGCCCTCCCGGGCAAGAGCCTGACCGAATGGTGGACAGTTGGGTCTTGGGATGGAAGACGATGCAGGTCAGAGACCTGCCGACCCGACGCGAGGGGTGGGTCGCACAGGACCATCCGTCAGGGGAGGCGTGGGCGCGACGAGTTCCCGTACGGGCCGGCGTGCGACGTGCCGACTCCCGCCGTCCATGTGGTGGCCGAACGCGCGGCGCGCGTACGTCACTCCAAGAAGCCGGCCGGTGCGCGGACGCGGGCTGAGGAGGCCCCGAGGGGGCCCACCAGCTCCGGGCTGTGAACAACAGCCCGGTTCATTTCACCGGAAGGCGTTTTGTGTATGGCGGATGAAATTGGCGCACGCTTGCGCCGACATCGATATCAGGACCGTTGACAGCCCTTCTCCGGGCTGCCTAGCTTACGCCGCAGATAACGACATCAGCGGCCTCTTCTGTCCGGCATGACGGCTGCTTTTCGATTTTTCGATTCATCGAGTGCTGCTGGAGTGTCCTTGACCGAATCGCTTGTTCTCAGCGCGCCCCCGGGACCGCCGGCCCCGGCCGAGCGGGTGCTCCCGCTCCGCCGGCCCGGGCGGTGGATCGCCACCGCCGTCGTGCTGGTCCTGGTGGCACAAGCGGCCCACGGGCTGCTGACCAATCCCTTCTACCAGTGGGACCGGTTCGCGTACTGGTTCGCCCGGCCGGTCATCCTGGAGGGCCTGCTCACCACCCTCCAGGTGGCCGCGTACAGCGCGGTCCTGGGCCTCGCGGGCGGCATCCTGCTCGCCCTCGGCAGGCTTTCCGCGAACCCCGTACTGCGGTCGGTGAGCTGGACGTACGTCTGGCTGCTGCGCTCAGTGCCGCTGATCGTGGTCCTGCTCTTCCTCTACAACCTCGGCGCCCTCTACCCCACCCTCAGCATCGGGGTGCCCTTCGGGCCCGCCTTCTTCACCTTCGACGAGTCGCGGCAGGCCACCGACATCGTCGTGGCGGTCGTGGGACTGAGCCTGGCCGAAGCCGCGTACGCCGCCGAGGTGGTACGCGCGGGGCTGCTCTCCGTCGACCAGGGCCAGCACGAGGCGGCGGCCGCACTGGGACTGCCCAAGCGGTACCAGTTCGCCCGGATCATCTTTCCGCAGGCCCTGCGGGCGATCGTCCCCGGCTACGTCAACCTGCTGATCGGGCTGGTCAAGGCCACGTCGCTGGTCTTCTACGTGTCCCTGCTCGACCTGTTCGGCACCGTGCAGAGCCTCGGCAGCACCTACTCCGGCGACGTGGTGCCGCTGCTGTTGGTGGCGACCCTCTGGTACGTGGTCCTCACCAGCGTCCTCTCGGCCGTTCAGTTCTACGTCGAGCGGTACTACGCGCGCGGGGCGCTGCGCACCGTACCCCCCACCCCCGTGCAGCGGGCCCGGACGGGTCTGCGCGATCTGCTGGACCGCTTCCGGAAGGAGACGGCGCGATGACGAAGGTCACCGCCATGCGGCCCGCCGCGATCGAGGTCCACGACGTGCACAAGTGGTTCGGCGGCCGCCAGGTCCTGGACGGCGTGAGCCTGACGTTGCGGCCGGGCACGGTCACCGCGGTCCTGGGCCGCTCCGGCTCGGGCAAGTCCACCCTGCTGCGGGTCATCAACCACCTGGAGAAGCCCGAGGCCGGATACGTCAGCGTGGGCGGCGAGCTGATCGGCGTACAGCGGCACGGCGGCCGGCTGAGGGAGCTGAGCGACCGGGCGATCCTCGCCCAGCGCGGGCGGATCGGCTTCGTCTTCCAGAGCTTCAACCTCTTTCCGCACCTGACCGTGCTGGACAACGTCGCCGCGGCCCCGGTGGCCACCGGCCGGCTGCCGCGGCCGCGGGCCCGGGAGGTGGCGCGCGAACTCCTGGAGCGCGTCGGGCTCGGAGACCGGACCGCCGCCTATCCCAGGCAGTTGTCCGGCGGTCAGCAGCAGCGCGTGGCCATCGCCCGCGCCCTCGCGCTGCGTCCCGGAGTCATCCTCTTCGACGAACCCACCTCCGCGCTCGACCCGGAACTCGTCGGCGAGGTGCTGTCCGTGATCAAGGACCTGGCCACCGGCGGCACCACGCTGGTCATCGTCACGCACGAGATCGGCTTCGCCCGCGAGGTCGCCGACGAGATCGTCTTCCTCGACGGCGGCCGCATCGTCGAACAGGGCCCACCCGAGCAAGTGCTGGACCGGCCCGTCCATGCCCGTACGCGGGAGTTCCTGAGCAAGGTGCTCTGACTCCGCCGCGCCCCGCCCGCCCGAGCAACCCTTCCCGAACCGAAAAGGAACACCATGCAACGCCGACGCCCCCTGCGCACCGGACTCCTTCGCGGCCTCGGCGCCGCCACCGCCACCGTGGCGCTCGCCTCCGGCCTCACCGCGTGCGGGGGCGATGCCAAGGCCACCGGACCGGGCTCCGGCAAGGTCACCGTCGGCGCGGTGTCCAACGGCGCCGCCCAGCAGGCCGAGCTGTCCGTCCCGGTGGTCGAGTCCCTCCGCGCCGGGCTGCCCGCCGACGTCCGCGAACGCGGCGAACTCGTCATCGGCGTCGGCGCGCTGCCCGCCGGCTTCCCGCCGTTGGCGTACGTCGGTACCGACCAGAAGACCCTGACCGGAGCGGAACCGGACCTCGGCCGCCTGGTGGCCGCGACCCTCGGGCTCAAGCCGGTGGTGAAGAACTCCACCTGGGAGAACCTCTTCGTCGGCATCGACAGCGGCAAGGTGGACGTGGCCTTCACGAACGTCACGGTCACGGAGGAGCGCAAGAAGAAGTACGAGTTCGCCTCCTACCGGCAGGACAACCTGGCCTTCGAGGTCCTGAAGGACAACCCCTGGAACTTCGGCGGTGACTATCACAGCCTCGCGGGCAAGACGGTGTCGGTCAGTTCCGGCACCAACCAGGAGAAGATCCTGCTGGAGTGGCAGAAGAAGCTGCAGTCCGAGGGCAAGGACATCACCGTCAAGAACTTCCCCGATGCCAACAGCGCCTACCTCGCCCTCAGCGGCAAGAAGATCGACCTCAGCTTCGGCCCGAACCCGTCCATCGCCTACCACATCACCCAGACGGCGGGCGGCAAGGCGCCCACGCGCAACGCCGGTTCCTTCTCGGGGGCCGGTGAGTCGCTCCAGGGTCTGATCGCGGGGACCGCGAAGAAGGACAGCGGGCTCGCCAAGCCGGTGGCGGACGCGATCAACCATCTGATCAAGAACGGCCAGTACGCGCAGGTGCTGGCCGCCTGGAACCTGTCCAACGAGGCGGTGACCACCTCGGAGGTCGACCCGCCGGGCCTGCCGGTGACCAACTCCTGACTCCCAGGCCCCAGGCCGCCCCACGGACGGAGATCCCGCCGTATGAGCCCGCACGCAAGTCCGAGAACGAGTCCGAGCCCGGAAACGGGCACCTCCGTGTCCCCGCACGTCCTGGACAACCCGGCCTGGGCTTCGTTGTCCGGCCCGCACGCCGCCTTCGCTGAGCGGGCCGCCCATCCCGAGATCGGCCCCTCCTCCCGCGCCGCACGCTACCCGTCGGACGTCTCACCGTTCGCCGCCCTCGCGGACCCGGCCGACCCGGACTCATGGGCGGACCTGCGCAGGCTGGTCGGCGACGGCGGGACCGCCGCGCTCGCCGGCGTGCTGACCCCACCCGACGGATGGGAGACCGTCGGCTCGGTGCCCGGCGTCCAGCTGATCGACTCCTCGCTGCGCGCCGAACCGGCCCCCGAGGCGGTTCGGCTCGGCCCGCGCGACGTACCGGAGATCCTGGGCCTGATCGGGCTCACGAAGCCCGGCCCGTTCCTGCCCCGCACCGTCGAACTGGGCACGTACCTCGGCATCCGGCACCGCGGCCTGCTGATCGGGATGGCCGGTGAGCGGCTGCGGCCGTCCGGCTGGACCGAGATCAGCGCGGTGTGCACCCATCCCGACCACCGGGGCAGGGGGCTGGCGACGCGGCTGGTCCGCGCCGTCGCCGCGGGCATCCGGGAGCGGGGCGACGTCCCGTTCCTCCACACCGCCGCGAGCAACACCACGGCGATCCGGCTGTACGAGTCGATCGGCTTCACCCTGCGTCGCCGCCCGTCCTTCATGGTGGTCCGCGCGCCCGGCAACACCGCTGCCAACTCCTCTTAATATTGCGGTCATTGTATGGCACCGCTATCGGGCGTAGCGTTTCGAAGAGATATCGGTGACGGGCTCTTCTCCGCCCTTTCAGATGCCCTCATTCGCGACGCGCATCGGCCTCCTCTTTCGCACGGCCGATCAGGAAGGCATAATTCGACGTGCCCGCATCCCCGCCCCCATCCACGATCAGATCAGCCTCTTCCGCACCGCTGCACCTCGCCGTCGCGCTCGACGGCGCGGGCTGGCACCCTGCCGCCTGGCGGGAGCCGGGTGCCCGGCCCGGCGAACTGTTCACGGCCCGCTACTGGGCCGATGCCGTGGCCGAGGCCGAAGCCGGACTGCTCGACTTCGTCACCTTCGAGGACGCCCTCACCCTCCAGTCGTCCTCGGCCGACCGTCCCGACGGGCGCACCGACCAGGTCCGCGGGCGACTGGACGCGGTGCTCACCGCCGCCCGCGTCGCACCGCTGAGCCGGCACATCGGGCTGGTCCCGACCGTGACCGCCACCCACACCGAGCCCTTCCACATATCCAAGGCGATCGCCACCCTGGACCACGTCAGCCGCGGACGGGCGGGCCTGCGCATCCAGGTGTCACAACTAAGCGACGAAGCAAAGCACTTCGGGCGCCGACCGGTCCCGCTCCCCGATGCGGAGTCTTATGAGGAGGCCGCCGACCACATCGAGGTGATCCGGAGGTTGTGGGACAGCTGGGACGACGACGCCGAGATCCGGGACGTGCGCACCGGCCGGTTCGTGGACCGCGACAAACTGCACTACATCGATTTCGAGGGCCGGCACTTCAGCGTCAGGGGGCCTTCGATCACTCCCCGTCCACCGCAGGGGCAACCGGTGGTCAGTGCGGCGGGCGCCGCCAGTGCCCTCGGCGACGGCGCCCGCGGTGACGTCAGCGCCGGGTACGGCCTCATCGCCAGGTCCACGGATGTCGGCTACATCGCCGCGCGCGACGCCGAAGGGGCCCGCGCCGCCGTCGCGGAGATCCGGCAGGCCCGGGAATCCGCCGGACTCTCGGCGCAGCCGCTGCACCTCTTCGCGGACCTCACCGTGTTCCTGGACGAGGACGCCCCGGCGGCCGACGCCCGCCGAAACCGCCTCGACGCGCTCGCGGAAACCCCGTACAGCAGTGACACCGCCGTCTTCACGGGAACCTGCGCGCAGTTGGCGGACCTGCTCCAGGACTGGCGGACGGCGGGCCTGTCGGGCTTCCGGCTCCGGCCGGGCGTACTCGCCCACGACCTGCCCGCGATCACCCGGGGGCTGGTGCCGGAGCTCCAACGGCGCGGGGTCTTCCGCCACGCGTACGAGGCGGACACCCTGCGCGGACTGCTGGGCCTGGAGCGCCCGGCCGGCCGCTACGCCGCCCGTCCCGTCGCCTGATCCCGGACCCGGAAGGACCCATCATGAGCAGCAAGCCGCTCAAGCAGATCCACCTCGCGGCCCATTTTCCGGGCGTCAACAACACCACCGTGTGGAGCGACCCGGCGGCCGGCAGCCACATCGACTTCGACTCGTTCGTCCATTTCGCGCAGACCGCCGAACGCGCCAAGTTCGACTTCCTCTTCCTCGCCGAGGGGCTGCGGCTGCGCGAACAGGGCGGCAAGCTCTACGACTTGGATGTGGTCGGGCGGCCCGACACCTTCACGGTGCTCGCCGCCCTGGCGGCCGTCACCGAACGCCTCGGGCTGACCGGCACCATCAACTCGACCTTCAACGAGCCCTACGAGGTGGCCCGCCAGTTCGCCTCGCTGGACCACCTCTCCGAGGGCCGCGCCGCGTGGAACGTCGTCACCTCCTGGGACGCCTTCACCGGTGAGAACTTCCGGCGCGGCGGGTTCCTGCCGCGCGAGGAGCGCTACTCGCGTGCCAAGGAGTTCCTGGCCACCGCAACCGAGCTGTTCGACTCCTGGGACGGCTCCGAGATAGTCGCCGACCCCGTGTCGGGCGTGTTCCTGCGGGACGCGCGGGCCGGGGCCTTCACCCACCAGGGGCGGCATTTCGACATCGAGGGGCACTTCAACGTGCCGCGCAGTCCGCAGGGCCGGCCGGTCGTGTTCCAGGCCGGAGACTCCGACGAGGGGCGCGAGTTCGCCGCCGCCAGCGCCGACGCGATCTTCGGCCGGTACGGGACGCTCGACGAGGGCCGGGCGTTCTACGCCGACGTCAAGGGCCGCCTTCCCGCGTACGGGCGCTCCCCGGACCAGTTGAAGATCCTGCCCGCGGCCACCTTCGTACTCGGTGACACCGACGCCGAGGCACACGAAATCGCGCACGAGGTACGCCGCCTCCAGGTCAGCGGGCAGACCGCGATCAAGTACCTGGAGCACGTGTGGAACCGGGACCTGTCCGACTACGACCCGGACGGCCCGCTGCCCGCCGTCGACCCGGAGACCGGTGAGAACACGATCGCCCTGGGGCGGGCGAGTGTCCGCCAGTTCCGCGACCCGCTGGAAACCGCCCGGCAGTGGCGCGAGCTCGCCGAGGCCAAGAAGCTCTCGATCCGCGAGCTCGTCATCGCGACCACCTCGCGCCAGACCTTCGTCGGCTCCGCCACCACGGTCGCCGAGTCGATCAACGACCTGGTGCAGGCGGACGCGGCCGACGGGTTCATCCTGGTCCCCCACATCACACCGGGCGGCCTGGACGTCTTCGCCGACACCGTCGTCCCGCTGCTCCAGGAGCGCGGCGTCTTCCGTTCCGAGTACGAGGGGACCACCCTGCGCCACCACCTCGGGCTCTCCGTGCCCGGCGTCGAGGCCCCGGCCAGGCAGGCCGCGGCCTCGTGAAGTTCCTGGCCATCACCCTGATCACGGACTCCGCGGATCCGGTGACGGGCGCCCCCACACCCACCCGCGAGCGGTTTCGCGAGGTTGTCGCCGCCGCGCTGCTCGCGGAGGAGCTGGGCTTCGACGGCTTCGGGGTCGGCGAGCGCCACGAGCGGCCGTTCCTGTCGTCCTCGCCGCCCGTGGTGCTCAGCCACATCGCCGCACTGACCCGCCGGATCCGGCTGTTCACCGCCGTGACCACGCTGAGCCTGCTGGACCCGGTGCGGGCGTACGAGGACTACGCCACGCTCGACCACCTCTGCGACGGCCGCCTGGAGCTGATGATCGGCAAGGGCAACGGCACGGCCCAGCGCGAGCTGTTCCACGTGACGCCCGAGGACCAGTGGGAGCGCAACGCCGAGGGCTACGAGCTGTTCCGGCGGATCTGGCGCGACGACAAGGTGAGCGCCGAGCCGCGCTTCCGCCCCGCGCTGGCCGGTGCCGAGGTGCTGCCGAGGCCCTTCCAGCCGGCCCTGCGGGTCTGGCACGGCAGTGCGACCAGCCGGGAGTCGGTCGAACTCGCGGCGCGCCACGGAGACCCGCTCTTCTCGGCGAACGTCACCCACCCGATCGGTCCGTACGCCGAGCTGATCCGCCACTACCGGGAGCGCTGGGAGCACCACGGGCACGATCCGGCGCACGCGGTCGTCGGCGCGGGCACGGCCGGCTACCACGCGGCCCCCACCTCGCAGCAGGCCGTGGCGGCGTACCGGCCGGCGTTCGCCCGGTACCTCGCCGCCCACGAACTGCAGGGAGCGGTCCCCGTTTTCACGACACTGGAGGACTTCGTCGAGCGGAGCTCGGCACTCGTCGGCAGCCCCCAACAGGTGATCGAGAAGGTCCACCGCTACCACGAGGCGTTCGGGCACACGGCCTTGCACCTCCAGGCGGAGCCGGGCGGCCTCACGCCGGCGGAGCACCGCGCCTCCCTCGAACTCTTCCAGTCGCAGATCGCCCCGGTGTTGCGCCGCGAGATCCCCGACCCCGTCTTCCCCGACCTGTAAGGAGCCCGGCATGTCCGGCATCCCCCTCGGGGTCCTCGACCTCGTCCCCGTCCCGTCCGGTTCCACCGCCGCCCAGGCCCTGCGCCACAGCATCGACCTCGCCCGGCAGACGGAGGCGTTCGGCTACGCCCGCTACTGGTTCGCCGAACACCACCTCAATCCGGGCGTCGCCGGCACCTCCCCGGCGGTCGTGCTCGCGCTGACCGCCTCCGCGACCTCGACGATCCGGCTGGGCTCCGGCGCCGTCCAGCTCGGGCACCGCACCGCGTTGTCCACCGTCGAGGAGTTCGGCCTGATCGACTCGCTGCACCCCGGACGTCTGGACCTGGGTCTCGGACGCTCGGCCGGCCGGCCGCAGCCGCGCACCGGAGAACCGGCCCGGCCCGGCACCCCCGTCGTGGACGGGTACACCCCGAACGGGCTGCTCATCCCGGCCCGGTTCTCCTTCGAGCACCTGCTGGGCCATCCGCGGGTCGCGCTGCAGCAGAGGCTGCTGAACCTGCCCGGTGCCCGGCCACAGGACTACGCCGAGCAGGTCGACGACGTCCTGGCGCTGCTGCGGGGCGACTACCGCTCCGCGGAAGGGGTGGAGGCACATGCCGTCCCGGGCGAGGGCGCCGACGTACAGGTGTGGATCCTGGGCAGCAGTGGCGGAGTCAGCGCGGAGACCGCGGGCCGCAACGGGCTGCGGTTCGCGGCCAACTACCACGTCAGCCCCGCCTCGGTGCTGGAGGCCGCCGAAGGCTACCGGGCCGCCTTCAAGCCGTCCGCCGAGCTCGACCGGCCGTACCTGACGGTCTCCGCCGACGTCGTCGTCGCCGAGGACGACGCGACCGCCCGTGAACTGGCCACCGGATACGCGCCCTGGGTGCGCAGCATCCGTACGGCCGCGGGCGCCATCCCCTTCCCCACACCCGCCGAGGCGCGCGCCCTGCCCTGGACGGAGGCGGACCGCGAACTCGTCGCCGACCGGGTGGACACCCAGTTCGTCGGCTCGCCGCGGACGGTCGCCGATCACCTGGAGCGGCTCCAAGCAGGCACCGGGGCCGATGAGTTGTTGATCACCACCATCACGCACGACCACGCGGACCGGGTCCGGTCCTATCGCCTGCTGGCCGAGGAGTGGCAACGCCGTTCAGGCGCCGGCCGAGCTGCCGCACGCTCTTGAAGCGATGTGCGTCGCATGGCCCCGTCGTACAGGTGCTCTGCGCGGACGGGCTGAGGTTCCCTGAAAGGGCACGAGGAAGTGAGCGAACCGGGGTGCGCGGCGCTGGGCATCAATGACATCGAGCAGCTCGCCGCCGATGCGCGCCGGGCGTTGTCGAGCAATACGCGAGTGCCTGCCTCGGCCGGAAGTCCCTCGGGCCACCCGGTACACGTCCTGATCCTGCGCGACGGTGACGGCTCGGGCACCAACCCGAGCCGTCGCACGTCTACAGATGTGACCCCTGGCAGTCCCCGAGCAGGAAGACCGCGTCATGACCCAGCAGATCCTCGAGCGTGCCGCCGGATACGAGCACCGGTTCAACACGCTCTTCGAGGAGTACTTCGACAGGGTGGGCGCTCGACTCGATGCGCCGTCCTTCAGTCGGTTCACCCCGGACTGCGTGCAGTTGCTGAGGGAGTTGTCCCTGCGCGGTGGAAAGCGGATGCGGGTCGTGCTGCTGCATGAGGCCGCACGTCTGGTGACCGAGGAGCCGGTTGCAGGACTGGGGGCCGCCGCGCTGAGTATTGAGCTGCTGCAGACCCACGGCCTGGTGCACGACGACCTCATCGACGACAGTCCCACCCGTCGCGGCGCCCCCTCCACCTACTACGCCTACCGCGAGCGGTTTCCCGGTCACCCGCAGGCGGCCCTTGGTCTGACCGTGCTCGCGGGCGACCTCGCCCTTGCCCTGGCGCTGCGGGTGCTGCTGGAGGAGACGAAGGTACCCGTAGCGGTGCGGCAGGCCATGATCGAGGTGCAGACCCGGGCGGCAACCGATACGTTCGTGGGCCAGATCGTCGACCTGGAACGCGACTTCGCGGCCGCGCCCGACGAGGGCGTCCTGCACTGCGTGGCCGACTACAAGTCCGCCCGCTACTCGATTCTCGCGCCCATGCAGCTCGGACTCCTGGCCGCGGGCCAAGAGCCGGCCCGCTTCGACGAGGAGCTGCGGGAGTACGCACGCCTGGTGGGGGTCTGCGGGCAGATGCGCGACGACTACCTGGACCTGTTCGGGGACGCGGCAGTCATGGGCAAGCCGATCGGAACCGACCTACGCGACGGCAAGCGGAGCTACACCGTCAACGCGTTGCTGTCGGCCGTCGACGGTACTGAGCGCCACCTGCTGGAAGCCGCGTTCGGGGACCCGGCGTGTGCACCGGAGACCATCGCCGCTGTCAGGGAGATCGGCGAGCGCCGCGGTGTGCCCGGCAAGATGCAGGCGGACATGCGTCACTACGCCCGGCAAGCTTCCGCTGTGCCAGCCGGATGGCGCTCGCGGTGGCGGGAGGAGGCCGTCACCTTCTTCGAACTGCTGCCGCAGTGGAGCGTCGAGCGCACCAGGTGACCGGCGATCGCACCAGGGCATGCTGCCCCGGCCGACGTGCCATCCGCTGAGACCGCCCGGCGCGGGCCGCTCATGAACTGCGTGGCAGCCGCCGGAACGGATGACCTGTCTGAAAGCGAGCCGAACGCCTCATAGCCTTCGTGATCTCATTCGGAGCGACTGGTGTCGGCCTCCTCCACATCGTCAGACCCGACCTGCACATCGACGGCGCCACGTTGGTTCTTGCTGCAATAGCGGTGGTTCCACGGCTCGGTGACCTCTTCGAGAGCATCGAACTCCCCGGCGGCACCAAGCTGCAGTACAGGCGCCTGGAGGAGCGCGTCGAAGCGGCCGAACAGCGCACCGACGAGGTCCGGCAGGCCGTGGGCGACGCCAACCGGCAGGCTCGGGTGGCCCTGGTGACGTCAGGAGGCGAACACGTGGCCCGTGACTCGGCGGCAGCCATCGTGAGGCGGCTCGTCGGCGAGTACACGCTGCTGCGCCGCACCGAACCCTCCGGCACCGCACGGACCCACCGCCAGGAACAGATCTTCGCCGAGCTCGTCAGGGCCACCCCGTACGTGGCCGACTTCGACATCAGCGCCGCCCTCGGCTCGGCCGATGGAGGCACACGACTGACCGCCTACGCGCGCTTGCACGCCCAACCGGAAGCGTCCACGCAGTCGGCACGGTGGTCGATGAACTCGGCGCCGCCAACGTACCGCTGGGAACGCTCCGCCCTCTGCGACTATGTCTCTCGCGCCTGCCCGCGAACAGTGACCGCACCACGGCGCTCCGGGCGATCCTCGCGAAACTCGAATATGCGGGACGCCGGCCATAAGACCGTGTCCGGGGTTCGGTCAGGGCGTTCAACGGCACCGTCCGCGACGAACACGGAGCCGACGTCCCGTTCTTCTTGGCGGCACGCGCCGCGCGTCCACGTGCGGATTCGCTCACACCTTTCGGGACGTGCCGGTCAGCCCGCGGAGCCCGGGCCGGGCGGGATGTGAACGGTCATGATCAGGTGGCAGGTCTCGGTCCCGGCACCGCGGTAGGTGTGGGCGGCGTCGCCGTCGAAAGTGGCGGTCTGCCCTGCCTCGACAGGATGCTCGCTGCCGTCGACGACGAGCACCATCCGTCCGGCGGTGACACTGACCGTCTCCACGACGCCGACCTGGTGGGGGTGGCTGGGGTACTCCTCGTCCGGCTCCAGTGTCCAGCGCCAGACCTCGACCGGGGCCGGTCCGGAAGTGGTCAGCATGAGCCGGGCTTCGCCGCCGTGTTCGCCTTTCCACAGGGGCATGACGGCATCGGCGGTCACGACCCGGACGCGTCCTTCGGCCGGCCCTTCCATCAGTGCGGACACCGAGATGCCGAGGGTGTCGGCGAGGCGGACCAGGGTGGCGAAGTTCGGGTTCCCCTGAGCCTTCTCCAGCCCGGCCAGGGCTCCCTTGCTGACCTTGGCGCGGCGGCAGAGTTCGTCCAGCGACAGCCCGGCGCGGGTTCGGGCCGTGCGGACGTTGTGCGCGAGCGTCCGCAACGCCATCTCGGTCTCGGCCATCACGTCACCCTCCAGGGATGGATCAATGCAATGCACCGTCCGGTCGTTTGGTTGACATCTGCCGGTCGGTGCGTTGTACGGTGTAGTCGTTCCATTGATAGTAAGGGATGTACCCGTGATTGCTCTGCTGCTGGCCCTGGGCAGCTCCCTGGCCTACGGCTGTGCCGACTTCCTCGGCGGCCTCGGCTCCCGCAAGGCCCACGTCCTGCGCACCGTGATGATCGCCGCCCCGGCCTCGCTCACGGTGGAGCTGTTGCTGTGGCCCTTCCTCGGCGCTTCCTTCGACCCCGCGACCCTCGGCTGGGGCGCCGCCTCCGGCATCGCGTCGGCCGCCGCGTTCGCCCTGCTGTACCGCACGCTGGCGATCGGCCCCATGAACGTACTGTCCCCGGTCACCGCGTTGGTCTCGGCGGTGCTGCCGGTCTGCGTCGGGCTGCTCCAAGGCGAGCACCTGGGCCTGGCCGCCTTGACCGGCCTGGCGCTGGCGCTGGCGGCGGTAGTGCTGGTCAGCGCAGGAAACGGCGCCGACGGCGCCCGCCCCTCGCGCACCGCACTGCTGATGGCGTCGGGAGCGGGCGGGGCGATCGCCCTGCAGCTGGTCTTCCTGCACCAGGCGCCCGCGGACAGTGGCGTCGGCCCGCTGATCGTCGGCCGTGCCGTGTCCTCCGCGGTCACCCTGGTCGCGGCCGGGCTGATGTACCGCAGGCTCGGCGTGGAGAAGCCCGCGTACGCGATGTCGGCCTCGGCCGGCGTGCTGGACTCGGTGGCGAACCTGCTGTTCCTGCTCGCCGCCCGCAGCGGCGACCTGGCCGTCGTCGCCGTGATCACCGCCCTCTACCCGGCCGGTACCGTCCTGCTCGCCCGAAGCGTTCTCGCCGAGCGGATCCACCGCGGCCAGCTGATCGGCCTGGGCACCGCCGCGGTTGCCGTCAGCCTCCTCGCCCTCACCTGACCGCCACCACCACCGGAAGGAGCCCGGCATGTTCATCCAGCCCTGGGACGCCGCCCTCGACGACGCCGAATGGCAGACCTGGATCGCCGACGGCCACGACTTCGGCCTGCTCAGCGTCAACGGGCCGCCAGGCCGGGCGCCCGTCGTCGTGCCCACGCACTTCACCGTCGACGGCACCGCCCTGCTGATCCACCTCGCCCGTCCCAACCCCGTCTGGAATGCGATCGAGGCCGACCCGAACGTCACCTTCACCGTCACCAGCGACTACGCCTTCATCCCCGGTCCCTGGCGCGCCAAGCCCGGCGTCCCGCCCACCGACGGCGTCCCCACCAGCTACTACGCGGCTGTCCAGTTCACCTGCCAGGCCTCGGTCATCGACGATCCCGCGGCCAAGGCCGAGCTGCTGCGCAGCCAGATGGCCCACTTCCAGCCCGACGGCGACCATGCCCCCATCGACCCCGCCCAGACCCCGTACGGGCGGATGCTGCCCGGCATCCGCGGCCTGCGCCTGGACGTCACCGACGTGCGGGCGAAGTTCAAGTACGACGACCACAAGCCCGCCGGGCAGCGCACCGACATCGCCCGCCGCCTCACCGAACGCGGCACCGGCCTGGACGCGCCCACTGCGACCCAGCAGCTGCGCCGCCTGGACCGCATCGGCACCTGGAAAGCCTGACCACGCCCTCCCGCCGACGCCCGCACCACCTGGAACGGACCCCTGATGACCACCTTCCGCATCAGCCCCGCCGTCGCGGAGGCATTCCCCGACGCCCTGATCGCCGTCGTCACCGCCACCGGACTGCGCGGCCACGAACCCTGGCCCGCCACCGCCGCCGGCCAGACCGAACTGGAGCAGCAGCTCGCCGACGGGGCCTGGCAGCCCGCCGACGAGAACGACCCGCGCATTGGGGCATGGCACACCGCCTACCGCTCTTTCGGCACCAACCCCCGCCGTATCCGGCCCAGCGTCGACGCCCTGGGCCGCCGCCTGGCGAAGAAGGGCACCCTGCCGCGCATCAACCCGGCCGTCGACTCGTACAACACCGTCTCCGTCCGCCACGGCCTGCCCGCCGGCGCCTTCGACCTCGACCGCGTCACCGGCGACATCGAGATCCGCTACGCCGACGGCAGCGAGACCTTCACCCCGCTCGGCGAACCCGACACCGTCGAGAACCCCAAGCCGGGCGAGATCATCTACACCGATACCACCGACGTCCTCACCCGCCACTGGAACCACCGCGACGCCCACCGCACCCGCGTCACCGAAGATTCCACCCGCGTGGCCTTCGTCCTCGAAACCCTCCAGGGCAGCCGCGACGGCCACCTCCTCGCGGCCGCCGCCGGCGAACTGCAGGAACTGCTGGTCCCGCACGCCGGACAGATCATGGTGCACCACCTCAAGTCCTTCACCGGCGCCTGAACCGATTCCTCGCCTGCGCCCAGCCCGCGAGGCGTTGGCCGTGTGCGAGGTCGGGGCAGGTGGGCCGGAGCACTCAGCTGCCGACGCGCGTGCAGGTGAGGGACACCGCGCCGCTCCGGAGAACGGTGTGGTCGGCGAGTGTCCAAGTGCGCGGGTCGAAGACGGCCTTACGGGAGACGGCGGGATCCCGTCGCCGATGGTCAGCGGGCCGGCCTTGAGGATCAGCGTGTTGATCTCGGCGTAGAGGGAGCCGGCCGACTCGGCGCCGCCGAGTAGCCAGACGTCTTTGCCGTCCTGCTGCTTGAGCTCGCGCACGGTCGCTACCGGGTCGTCGGCGACCACTTCGACGGCCGGGTCCGGGCTTTCGGTCAGGGTCCGGGAGAACACCAGGTGAGCAGGCGGTCAGTGCGCGCATGACTGACTGGCCGCACATGAACCGGGCGTCACTCATAGCGGGTGGCCCGGGCGGACGGCAACGACCAGCCGGCAGCCCGCCTCCGTCGGCCGTGTGATGCCGCGCTGGGAAGCGAGGAGCCTCACTGAGCCGGTATGGCGCCTCTGCCCGCGAGCACTTCGAGGGGGTTCCTCTGCCTGGCGCTCAGCCGTTCGTGAAGTCTCAGTAGTGGACCGCTGTGCAGGTGACCGTGGTCTTGCCGTCTGCCGTCTTGACCACGTACTTGCTTCCGGTGAGACCGCCGAGGTCGAACCTTCCCGACTCGTCGATGGGGACCGAGCCCGAGGTGGAGCCGGAGTAGGTGATCGTCGTGCCGGCCGGGAATCCTTCGCCCCACACGTGGTACTTACCGCCTGAGTCCGCCTCGATGTTGCACTTCGCGGCAGTGGGGGCCGTGGTGGTCGAGGCGTGGGCGGCGAGGGCGGGACCCACTGCGAGAGCGGGAGCCACCAAGAGCGTGAGTGCTGCAAGACGACGTGTCTGGTTCATCGTTCAACCTGCCTTGGGCGCTGACGGTACGGTCGGTGAGGCGTGACGGCTACGAAACCCCTGGCAGCGGTCGAGCCGCTACGCCGTACTGGTGGTTATTCCACCGTATCGTCAGCTTTGTCACGCGGCATCTCACGGTCGTTTTGACGGAGGTCGGCAGCGCGGCCGAGATCGGCCCGCGCCATTCCTGCGGTCAGGACCTGCCACCGCGGCCATCGCGGCGACGGTCCCGAGCGACCTCTCCGCCGCGGCGCGCACCCAGCCGGCGGCCCCCCAACCGTTCGAGGGTGGTGACGACCAGGTCGAGCCGCGACGAGCGGGAGCCGTCGAGCGCGGCCGGCTTGCTCGCTGCGTCGTCGGCGAGGATGACGTAGCCGCAGTGACGAACGCAGCGAAACCCGGCGTCACGCCAGGTCCTTGCGCATCAGCGTGCACATCGTCTCGTACCGCTGGAGCGAGCCGTCCTCGGCCTCCACGTCCCAGGAGTCGAGCTCGCGGCCGAAGGCGCGGTAGCCCAGGCGTTCGTAGAGGGCGCGGGCGCGCGGGTTGCCCTCCTCGACGCCGAGTTCGGCGCGGTTCAGGCCGCGGGCCCTGATCCGCTGCTCGGCGGAGCGGATCAGCAGCGTGCCGATCCCGCAGGACTGCAGGGCGGGGTGGACGCTGAGTTGCCAAAGGGTGCCGGCGCTGGGTTTGACCGTGTAGTCGATGCCACCGACCGCGACCGGGAGCCCGACCGGCGTGCACACCGCCAGGTAGTCGGTCTCGCCCGCCTCGGCGCGGCGGATCTGGTGGACGAGCCCGCGCACGTGCTTGCGGGACCCGGCCCAGCCGCAGGACGGCAGATCCGCGTCGGTGAGGCCGCGCACCGACAGGCGCATCCTGATCTCGGTCATCGCCGCATCCCTTCGACTGACAACAGCGGCTCCCATTTCAGCCTGCGGGTCACCGTGCCGTCCAAGGGGTTTCGACCCGGCCCCGACGTCAGCCGGAAGGGCTCGCGCTCCCGACCGGGGGCGGGCGTTCCGCACCGCAGGTAGCACACGATCAGCACACGCGCCCGGGACGGCGTCACGGGACCGGGATCGGCTGTGTGAGGTTCACCGGGTTGCCGTCGGGGTCCGGATGTGTGCGACGCGTTGTCCCCACGGCATGTCGTTGGGGCCGCCGCGGACCGAGCCGCCCAGGCCCGTCACCCGGCCGAGCGTCTCGTCGACGTTGTCGACACTGATGCTGAGCAGGATCCGCGGCGCAGCCCCAGTCCCCGGGTCCGCCTTGGCCACCAGCCCGAGATCGGTATCGCCGATGCGCAAGCCGAGGTAGAAGGCCGGGCCTTCCGCCGGCACCCGGAAGATCTCCTCAGCGCCGAACAAATTCGTGTGGAAGCCGAGCAGACGGTCCTGGTCGGCAATCACGATCACTGGCTGGATGGTGGACATGGCACTCCTGTCGAGAACGGTCGTATCGCTGGGTAGACCGTTTGAGGACGGTGGACTCATCGGCAGGACCACCCCGCCAGACGATCTACACCCCGGACCGCCGCCTCCCTTTCCGAAGGAGCAGTGACCATCCGCATCACGACCGACTGAGTACAGGGAGACCCGCCACCGTCCGTCACCCGCCCCGGTCGGCTCAGGCGTCGATGCGCGAGCGGTCGAGGGTTCCTGGCCCTTCGGTTCCTGGCCGTTCTTCGGCTGGACGAGTTCGATCCGGCGCAGCGGCGGCACGGCGGCGAATACCCGGCCCGCCTCGTGCACGGTGGACGGCCCGGGGGTTGGAGAGGAACGTGATGCCGTCTACGGATGGTCACGCCGGTATGTGTCGGGTGAGGTTGTCCATGAGGTCGGCTACGACTAGGACGTCGATCAGGAGCTGCGGTCCGACATCGCGAAGCTCACCGGCGGCGAGAACCACGACGGCGAGGTGCGTGTCGGCGAGGACCGCCGGTATGGCGCAGGCCACGGCTGTCAGAGCGGCCGGCGACTGGACGGGAGCCCGGCTGGCGCCGAGCGGCGGTGACCGGGCGCGTCAGGCGGTATGCGCGCTCTGAGCTGCCGCCTCTGACGTATACCCTCGTGGGCCGCCACAGACTCGGCGGCGGCGCACGCGCACCTGGTGACCGGAAAGCTGCTGGGGCCGACTCCGACGACCACGCCCGCGGGGGAGTACCCGCTCACCTCGGCCCGGCCGGCACTTCGCGCGCGGATCTGCCCACCGGGCGGCGAACACGTCGCGCCGGTTCAGGGCGCGGAGCAGCTGCTCCGGCACGCACGCCTCGGAGGCGTCACAGTCGACGGCGCCACGGCGCTTTAACGACTGTGAACACCCGGCGCCCCGTTGCGGGGGCCGGACCGCGGCTTCGGGGACAACTCGTGGGGGCGCCCGGGGCCCCGTCCTGCCGAGAGTGCAGGCCATGAGTTCTCAGCGGAGGGTCCGGTACAGCACGCACCGGCGCAGCGGCCCATCGGGCACGCTCGGATCCTCGAAGTCGTCTGCCGGATCCCGGGTCATGCCGATTCGGCGCATGACTGCCTGGGAACGAACGTTGTTGACGGTCGTCGACGCAACCACCTCCGCCAGCCGGAGGGTCTGGAAGCCGAAGGCCAGGCAGGCCAGCGCGGCCTCGGTGGCGTAGCCCTGACCCCACGCCGAACGCGTCAGCCGCCACCCGATGTCCACGCCCGTGAACGGCATGTCCTCGGCCACCTCGTCCAAGCCGGCACGGCCGATGAACTCGCCGGTCTCCCGCGTTTCCAACGCCCACCACCCGAAACCACGCCCGTCGAACTCGGCCTGCATGAGCGTCACCGCGGCATCGCTCTGCTCCCGTGTCAGCAGCTCGCCCAGGTGTCCCCGGACGTCGGGATCGGCGTTCATCGCCGCCCACGGCTCAAGGTCCGACTCCCTCCATCGGCGGAGCAGAAGACGATCTGTACGCAGTTCGGGCATGCCGCAAGTCAATGCGCCCGAGATCAGAATGTCGACCAGTTATACCGGGGCTCACTACGGCCTCTTCGCGCTGCCGCTCCAATGCCGCCCGCAGATCGCGTATCGACGTGGCCCACGGCGCACGTTGGTCCGTGTAGAGGCCTTCTCGTGGTCCGCGTCCCCGTCCCGGCGCCCTCCGTCCGGCCGCCGAATGGTCAGGGCGCAAGCGCACTCAGCATGCGTACGTAGGGGCTCCAGCGCGCCGGGCGGGCCACGGTACCCGTGCAGGCCAGTTCGGCGCGGTCCAGGCTGTCCTCCAGGCAGGCGTCGTGGAGGGGGCGGAAGACGAGCGGCCACGTGAGGCGGGCCGTGCCTTTGGCGGCCATGGCCAGGGTGTGGCGCAGCAGGGTGTGGTCCCGGTCGACAGCGAAAGCTGCGTATTCGTGGAATCCGTGGAAGCCGCGCGGGCCGCTGAAGGCGAAGCGCACCCACTGCGAGGGGACGTACGCGGCGACGGTGTAGCGGACCGGGCCGTGTCCGCCCGTCGCCCCGGCCGACAAAGGGCGGTCGAACTCCATCGGGGGCCAGCTGCCCTGCGGCCACAGCTGGTCATCGCCGCTCGCCAGGGTGTCTATCAGCGCTCCCACCTCGCTGCGCTGTGCGGTCAGCAGGCGCTCATGCACGTTGTAGACGCCCATGCGTCCTCCTCAGGCTCCATATAGAGAGTGGTCTCTAATATTGTAGAGAGTACTCTCCAACTCATGGCAAGACCACCTCGCTTCGATGTGCAGCAGCTCCTCGACGCCGCCGTGCGACTGGCCGCCGCGGCCGGCCCCGCCGCGGTGACGATGTCCGCGGTCGCCACGGAGGTGGGCGCCCCGAGCGGTTCGGTGTACCACCGCTTCCCCAGCCGGAACGCGTTGCTCGCCGAGGTCTGGCTCCGGACGGTAGAGGGCTTCCAGGAGGGCTACTTCGAGGCCGTCGAAGCAAGCGTCGACGCGCGGCGGGCGGGGTGTGCGGCGGCGCGTCACGTCGTCGCCTGGAGCCGCGCGCACCCTCAGGAGGCCGCCCTCCTCCTCTACGGCGCCCAGGACTTCGGGCGCGCCGACTGGTCCGACGAACACCTCCGGCGCGCGGACCGCGGCCACCAGCGGGTGCGTGCCACTCTCGCTACCCTTGCCACCGCCCTGGGTGCCGAAGGTCCGCAGGCCGCCGAACGTGTCGCGCTCGCCGTGGTCGACCTGCCCCTCTCGCTGGTCCGGCGGCACCTCCGGGCCGGAGACCCCCTCCCCGCCCACGCCGAGGACCTCGCCGAGGAGTGCACTGCGGCACTGCTCGGCTCGCTTCCCGCGAGGCCGGCGTCGCCGCCGACGCCCCTGGCCGACAGCTGAGGAACTGCCTCTTGGCCACGGTCCTGCTCGGCCGGACCGAAGGCCCGGGCGCCGGTTCAGACGTAGCGGTGTTCGGGGAATTCCCGTCATCCGGGGCAGCCTCGTTGGCATCTGCAAGACCGTGCTCAGACGGGGGTCTCGGTCAACTTCCGCAGGGTGAAGGGCTCCGCGAGGATCTCGTTCAGGACCTTCGCGACGTGCTGGAAGTGCGGCAGGGTGAAGTGGTACTCGAGGGCCTCGCTGCTGACCCACTCCTCAAGGATGATCATCCGTTCAGGATGGTTGGGGTCGGTGAGGGGTTGGTATCCCAGGCAGCCCTCCTCGGCGACGGACGGGACGATCATCGCATTCAGCTCGTCCCGCAAACGCTCCTCCTGACCTGGCTTGGCGACGAAGTCGGCGATGAGGACGAGGGTGCTCGGCATAAGAAAACTCCAGGTGATGCGCTCTCGCAGTGGATGCCCGCCAGGCGAACGACATCCATGCTGCAAGCCGGTGCCGGGACGACCCAGGGCTCAGATCAGCCCGGGTCCACCCTGCCTGGGTCTGGCAGGACCAGGTGAAGTCATTCGGACATCCGCGACACTGGGCACATGGATCGCGCACAGCAGCTCAGCGAGTTTCTGCAGACTCGGCGGGCCCGACTCAGCCCCGAAGACGCCGGCGTCCCCGACTTCGGGGGCCAGCGGCGAGTGCCCGGCCTGCGCCGTGAAGAGCTCGCCCTGCTGGCGGGCGTCAGCGTCGACTACTACACCCGCGTCGAACAAGGCCGCGCCCGGAACGTTTCCTCCGACGTCCTGGACGCCGTCGCCCGCGCCCTCCGCCTAGACGGCGACGAACGCGCCCACCTGCACAACCTTGCCCGCCCGACCGCCACCCGCAAGCGACCCAGCCGCCCTCAGCAGGTCGGCGCGGAGATGCGCCAGGCCCTCCAGGCCCTCACCGGTGTCCCCGCTTACATCGTCGGCCGCCGCTTGGACATCCTGGCCTGGAACGACATGGCCCGCGCTCTGATCGCCGACTTTTGCGCCGTGCCCGCCGCCGAGCGGAACATGGCCCGGCTCGTATTCATTGACGGGGCATCGAAAGACCTCTATCCCGACTGGGATGACAAAGCCCGCGACACCGTCGCCAACCTCCGCCTCGACGCCGGCCGTCACCCCGACGACCCCCAGCTCGCCAGCCTCATCGGCGAGCTTTCCCTCGCCAGTGACGACTTCCGCCGTCTTTGGGCCGACCACAACGTCCGCGGCAAAACCCGCGGAAACAAACGCTTCGCCCACCCCCGACTCGGTGGCCTCACCCTCGACTACGTGGCCATGCGCGCCCCGGACGACCCGGACATGACCATGATGATCTACAGTGCGCCCCCCGGGTCCGACGCCGCCACGACCCTTCAGCTACTGGCCGGCCTTGCCGCAGTCAAGATCGACAATGCGCGCTGACGCTGCCGCGGGTCACGCTCATCAGGGGTAGCACCACACCTGCTGTAGTCGCTGGGCTCGCCTCCACTGCCGTTGGGCGGCACCTGCTCGAGTACAACTCCGCCGCAACGGTCAGACCGCCGGAGAACGTACGCCTTCCTTGTCGGCCTGGGCTTACGTCTCGATGCTGGACGGGGCCGACCGTGCAGCCGACCCCGGGTGGCCAGTCCCCGGCCATGGGTGGTGCCGGGGCTCTTCCCGAGCCGGTCGCCACGGGCGCTGTCGTGTTCGCGCGCTTCCGCGTCGCACGTCGGACCCGTAGGGACAGGCCTATGGGACGGCTGGGCGCGGCAGCACGTCCAGGCCTACGGCGGCAGGCTGTTTCAGCTCCGGCAGCTCCGGCAGCTCAGGCCGCGTCCTCGTACGGGACGGGACGTGGCCGCGGTCCCGGGCCTCAAGTCATGGCGGCCTCTGTCGGCGGCCCTCGCACCTTCGGCGCCGTCGCCTCGGGTTCGTGTTCGGTGTGGTGGGGCGGTGCCCGGTGAGATCGCGGTGCTGGTCGCGTTTCGTCGTGGTCAACGCGCTGGGCTTCCCTCTGCGCCGGCAGCACCGCGAGCTGGCCCTGCTCGCACCATCGCGGCGACGCCCCGACGGGCCCGGCGGCTGGTACGCGGTCAGGTTCCCGCGACGCGCTGCCGATGGCCGTGCCGGCCTGGCTCGTCGGCTCGTCGGCGGCCGGCGCTGCCTCGCCGAGCTGCAGAGCCTGGGTCCACGGCACCGGGCGTGCAAGTGCCGTCGACCCCGGTGCCGATGCCGGCCCGCGCTGGTCGCCACACTCGTCGTCGGCTTGGCCGCCACGGGTCTGGCGGCCCGGCGGATCTCCCGGCCCGCGCCCGCGGCCGCCCTTACGCCGGGATCGGCGTACTGGTGAGCGGCGGCTTCCGGCTGCGCCTGGCCGCTACGCGGCCGCCGCTGGAACTGGACAGGCGGGGAAGGGGGCGCTGCTGGTTCACCGGTGCTGCCGGTCGCGGTCGCCTTGGCGGCCCCGTTCGCGGTGGTGCCGGTCGCACTCCTCGTGGGGCTGTCGGGCTCCATGCCCATCACGACGAGTACCGCCGAACACTCCGCGGCCGCAGTGACGAGCGCCGCTTCCGCGAAGCACGTGGCGGTGCTTGCGACGGCCCTGGGCGTGCTGCTCGGCGCGGTGGTTGCCGGAGCCCCCCGTCGCGGAGCACGACGGAGTCCTCGCCCAACACCACGCGCTTTCCTCTTGATCACTACGCCATTACGGGGCTGGACTTCCAGGGGGCCGGCGGCGAGATCGGCCTCCTTCTCGGCGGCCCGGGGAGCGGCGCCGCGGTGAAGCGCGGTCACCGACCGACCTGGCCATCGAGCCGCTGAGCAGCGCCGATTCCGTACTACCACGGGACGGTCTCGCCATGGCGGTCAAGGAAACGCAGACCGGTGACACCGGTCTCTAGCCGGGCCCGGTCCAGTCGAAGGTGATGTGCTTGCTGGACCGGCCTTCGTGGCTCCAATGGAAGCCGTGGGCATCGGCGCGGTCCGCCGTCGAGCGGCCCCAGGTCGCGACCTGGCCCGGTCCGGTCTCCGCACCCGGCAGGTTGGTCGACTGGACGCGCGCGCCCTCCGGGGTCGTGGGTCCTGTGAGCGCGACCGCGCTCGCCTCGACCCGGCCCGGTACCACGGCCCGCCAGCCCGCGAGGTCGTCGGCGACCTCGATCTCGATGGGGGCGAACTCCATGCCGCGCATTTCGGCGCCCATCATGGTCACCATCTCGGCGGGCCAACTGCCCGCCTGCCCACCGAAGATCATCTGAAGCGCCTCACGCTGCGGGGCGTCGGCGCGCTCGTCAACGAAGACCGCGGCGTACGTGTCCGTGTGCTCGGCCCAGATGTTGCCGACGAACGAGCCCAGCATCAGCACGTTCAGGCCGTCCAGCCGCACGTCACCGTAACGGCCCTCGCGGATGTGCCAGGCCAGAATGCCGTCGCAGTTGCCGTGGGTGGGCGGCTGTGCGAACGAGCAGGGGCAGGGCACGTTGCAGTTGCAGGTGTCGAACCAGTCGCCCGCCGCGTGCCACCGGGGAACGGTCGCCGTCGTCTCGGACATCTCCCTGCCTCCTTGTGACCGTGCCGGGACGTCGGTCTCGGGAGGACGGCAGAGCCCCCGGGAACCATCGCCGGCCCACGCCCGGGTCGTACGGGGTATCCATCCCGATTGTCCCACCGCAGCGGTCACTCGGAGGAGGTGTTTTTCGCGTACACACGTTCCCGCGCGCACGCGCAGGTCCGGCGTGCTGTGCTGGAGGTGTGCGCCTCGACCGGAAGGCCCTGTCACCCCCTCTGCGTCCGGCGAATCTGCTGTCCGCCCGGCAGCTTGCCCTCGCCTGGTCCGTGATGGCGTCGATCGCCCTCCTCGCCTGGGTGCTGGTGGCCGACCAGGCCCGTGGCATGGGGGCCGAGCCGGGAACCATGGGTATGGGCGTCCCGCTGTTCCTGCTGCTGTGGCTGGTCATGATGATCGCCATGATGTTCCCGTCGGTGGCCCCGGTGGCCCTCACCTGGGCACGGGCCATCGGACGCCAGTCGCCCGGGGGAGTCGTGCGGGTGGCTCGTACCGCCCAGTTCGTCGGCGGCTACCTGCTGGCCTGGACGGCCTTCGGTCTGATCGCCTACGGGCTCCTCGCCGGGACCGGGGTCCTGGTGGACGAGCACCCGGGCGCCGGGCGCTGGATCGGCGCCGGGGCCTTCCTGGTCGCCGGGCTGTACCAGTTCGGCCCGTGGAAGGACCTCTGCCTGCTGCACTGCCGGAGCCCGATGGGCCAGCTCGTGCGCTACGCGAGCTTCCGGCCCCGGGCCCGCGATCTGCGGGTCGGGGCGCACCACGGGGCGTACTGCGTGGGCTGCTGCTGGGGGCTGATGGTCGTGCTCGTCCCGCTGGGAGTCATGAACGTCTTGGCGATGGCCGCGGTGGCCGTGGTGATCTTCGTGGAGAAGCTCTGGCGGCTGGGTCCCGTCTTCTCGCAGGTCGTCGGGGCCGTCTTCCTCGTGCTCGCGGTCCTGAGCCTCTTCCAGCCCTGGCTGCTGCCGGGCCTGACCCCGCCGCAGTCGCCCATGACGGAGATGCTCCGCCCCTGATGAGGATGCCAGGGCGGGGTCGGTGGCTCGATGGTCAGGTCCGTGGCGGTGAGGCAGCCGTGCATCACGGGGCGGGAGCTGGATCCTGCGCAACTCGCGGCGGAGTGCGCGGTGGAGGTCGTCGGGTGTGCCCCGGGCCGTGGTGGCCATCGCCCTGCGCCGGAGTGACCAGACGGCTTGGACGGGGTTCAGGCCGGGTGCATCGCGGGAGCCGGATGGTGGTGAGCCGGTCGTGCTCGGCCTCGTACCGTTTCAGCCCGGCGGCCGGATGCCTGTTGAGGTTGTCCCAGCCACCACGATCGGGCCGCTGAGCTGGATGTGTACCCGTACCAGCAGGTCGCGGTAGTCCTGCCCGGGGGCGACCGAGGGGTCCGCCACACCTCCTCCTGCAACAGCTCCACCGCTCGCTCGTCACGCTCAAGGGCTCTGCGGGCGGGTGCCTGCCATGACCAGTCGCGCCGTTTCAGCCGCCGCCGTACGTCGCTACCGACAGGTTCATCCGCAGGCGGCGGCGGATCACCGTACGCGCCCGGGCCGGGGTTCAGCGTTCGTCGTCGAAGCCGTGTGCTGACGGACCCTTGCCGAGTTCTTCCTCGAGTGACGGTCGGAGAAATCGCCGGGCCTGCGGAGCGCAGGCCTCCGTGCCGCCCTCGCGCCGGGCACGGCGCCGGCCTCCACCGACCGCACACTCACCCGTAAGCCCCTCGCGATCACCGCGGTCTTCTCATCCGCCGCGAACCTTTTGTCGGCCTGAAGCCGGATCCCCTACCGAAACGCCCGATGCTCAGCGGTCAGGCCCCCGGGGGACCTCGGCGGCCGGATTCGGGGGAGCCAGTACTTCATGGGCTCCGCTTCATCGCGGGGCGACTGGGCGATCGGCCGGACGAGGGGGATCGTCCCGTCCGCGGCAGGCTTGGGCCGACGGCCGACGGCCGACGGCCGACGGCCCGCGAGGCGGACATGGGCGGGCACGAAGTCCGCGGTCTGCCAAGTCGTGGCGGAAGTCAGCGTTCGCGCCGTAGCCGGTGTCCGCGACCAACGCGGCGGTGGCCACTCAGATGCTTTCTGCGATCAGCAGAGCATTTGTGGCGACGGTGGTGGCGGTGCGCAGATCCGGTTCCGCGGATCGGCAACCGATCTCGCCCACACCGGTTCGGAGATCAGTTACGAAACCCATCGCTGCGGTGTCGCCGCGCTGGGGCATGGCCAACAGTGGTGACGCTCTTGGCACAGCTCGGAGTGGAGGACGGGGGCTGCTGACCCTGCGGCTGCCGAGGCGGCCTGCTGAGACGCGGTGATCGGCCTGGAGCTGAGCGGGACCGGCCGCGCCTGGTACGGCAGCGGTGCGTCAGCTGTGTGCGGTGTCGTCGCCCGTCTGCCCGGCTTCCTCCGCTGCGCCTGCCTTCTCGCGCATCTTGCGCACCAGCTCCGCCTTCTTGTCGGCTGCGCCCTGGCGGTCGAGGTTGCGGTGGGGACCGTTGTTCTGCCGTTCGGCGCGGGACTGCTTCTTGCGCTGGCCACCGCCCTGGCCCACGGGGTTGTTGATGTTCTTGCTGTCGGTCACGGGTTCTCCCGGTATTGATTGAAGTGATCTACGGATTCATCGGTGGGGGACGGGCGGCGGTGTCGAAGGACGTCAGCGGGGCCCGTCACGCTCTCACTCGTAAATCGGCGTCTGGAAGAACATGACAAAGACGTTACCCGGTCCCGTCGGCCCCCCACACCACCCCCCCGAGGTGCTGTAACACCCCGATGGGCCTGTCCCCGCCCCGCAACCGGCGAGGGGCCGGGACAGAGCCGTTCTCGATCCCCAGTCACCCGAGACGGCGCAGTCCGGTCTGCTGCGCCCCGGGACGTCCTCCGGCCTCCTCGACCAGGCGGGCCGCCCGGCCCGGCTCGGCGGGGGACATTGGGCCGGGGCGCCTACGGGGTGTGCAACTCGGGTGCGGCCCGGTCATTGGCGCCCAGCGCGGCTGCAACGGGTAGTGACCGGCACGGTCCGAGCCGACCGGTTTGCCGGTGCGCTGTCGGCCGCGCGGATGCCGAGGAGGTCGTCGAAGAGCTGGAAGGCAGCAGCCAGATCGGCCACCGTCCGAACCGCCGCCGCACTGCTCGGTGCCGTACACCCGTGCCGTTGCACAACCAGCTGCCGGGCCGCCCGTGCAGCGTCCCGGCCGACGCCGCGCATGTACAACGAGGGGGCCGGGGTGCTGCCGCAGTCCAAGGTCGATCTGTAGTTGTCTGGTTCTCCGGCCACGACGACTGCTACGTGCTGCTGGAAACCCGCAACCCCGCCCTGCCGGCCGCGGTCCTGGCGCGGCTGCTGACCCTGTTGGCCGGATCCGCCCTCGCTGAACGTGCCGAGAGTCCCTCCTTGCGCGTTCTCGAGCCCGGGCCGTGGCTGCCTGAGCGGCTGATCGCCACGGCACCCCACTGGATCGGAGCCCTGGGCCACGTCACCGAGGATCTGGTTTCGATCGGGCTGGCTGGCCTGCCGGAACCGTGGCACCTGGGCGTTCCGTTTCCGCAGTAAGCCGACCTGACGGCGACGCTCGACATGCGCCACGGCACCTGGCGGATCACGCCTTAGCGCGCGCACCGGGGCCGGACACGCCGCCCCCCTGGAGCTGGGCGGTGAGCGTGGGGACGTTTCTGCTGTACCACGACACGCCGCCGGGCCTTCGCCGACAAGGAGGCGTACGCGGCGCTCGGGATCAAGGAGAGCGTGCAGCTGACCGCCACCTCCGCGAAAGCCATCTGCACCTTCGACTCATGCGGGACGGTCGCCGCGTCGACGACTGGGGGGATGCTGGAGCGAGCGCGGCCGCGTCTCCCGTCTACGCGGCGGCGAGTTCGACTTCCTCACACCGGGCGGTGCACCGTGCCGAGCTGGACCACCCCGAACTGACCGGCACGTTCGAGCCGTACTTCCACGCCTTGGAGGTGTCCCTCGGCCTGCGGCTGCCGCGCCGGGACTTCGCCGAGGGGGAGGTGCGGGCCGCGTACTGGCGCGGGAGCAGCGGTGAGTACGGCGAGGAGGCGCGAGCGCGGCACGCCGGTGATGGCGGGGGCCGCGTAGGTGGGCGGCATCGATGACGGGGGTCGGCAGGTGCGTGGGGCATGAGTGTTCCCGCCGCCGTAGCGGGGGCTTGGGGCGGCGGACAACCGGGGAAGGCTGAACCGGGGGGTGGTCTCTGTGGGTTTCACGGGTGGGGTGCCGACGGGTGTGGCGTGGTGCCTGGTGCTGCTGGCGTCGGTGGTGCGGTTCGGTGGCGGCGGGGCCGGGTCGTCGCGCGGGGCATCGTCGGCGGTGGAGATGGGGCTGTTGCGTGGGGGAGCGCGGGGGGCGGCGCAAACCGGGCTCGTCGAGCTGTACCTGGCCGGAGCCGTGGACGCCGGGTTCCGACAGACGGTGCGGACGGTTGAGCACCGGCGGCCGCCGCGCGGCTGCTCTCCGGTGGCTCGTGCCCAGTACGACGTGCTCTACCGGAAAACACATCCCCGCCGGTTGCAAAACGAAGCCCCGGTACGGGCGGCTATCCGGGAGACCGCCCGGGGGTTGGAGCGTGCGGGGCTGCTGGTGTCCGTCAAGCGACGCTGGGCCGCACGGGCCCTGCTGCTCCCGGTGTTCGCCGCAGCACCGGTCTGGGCCGTCGCAGGTGGCGGGGAGACGGTGTGGCTGTGGGCCACGCTCCTCGCCGACATCGCCGCGCTCGTATTGTGGACGCGCCCTCGGCTCACCCCGCGCGGCGCCCAGCTGCTCCGGCTGCGCCAAGGCCTTGCGGGGGTTCCTCGGGCCGCGGAGCGGCATGATCCGGGCGCGTTGTTGCTGAGCGTGGCCCTGTTCGGCGCCCCGGCGCTGCGCGCGCAGCTTCCCCGGTTCACCGAGGAAAGCGGACTGCTGACCCGCCCCCCGTGGGAGCCCATGGAGCGCAGCGGACGCGGCGGCTGGCACGATTCGCCGGGCGGCGGCGGGGGGTGCGGGGGCTGATTCGGGCGTGCGGCGGGCGGCAGTCATCACCCGCTCGCGGCCCTCAGGCTCTCTCGTATCCTCGTGCCGCCGGGAACGACTCCGGGAGACCGGAAGGGTGAGGGTTGATGGCATTCGTAAGGAACCGGCGGGACGAGTCCTTTGAGGCGGTGCACTGGGACGAGATCACCCAGTTCACGGTGGGCAGGATGATGCGACGCACGTTCCGTAAGTCGAAGCGGGGCGAGGGCGCGCACGCGGTCCGGTTCATGACGATGCGCGCGGGCATCGAGTACATGGTCCCCGCCCTCCACGTCGTCCCCGTGGAACCGGCCGGGCCGGTCTCGAAGGGCGGCTTCCGCCTCTTCGAGGACGAGGACGGCCGAATGTTGGTGTGCACGGTGCTTCCGGAAGGCTCCGACCGCTACCGGGTGAGGAACGCCGTCGGCCGGGAGATCGGCTCGGTCCGCCGCACTCCGGTCACGAAGCGGCTCACTCAGCACGGCCTGTGGCTGGAACAGCCCGGGCATCCGGCCATCGTGGCCCCCCGCAACTGGGCGAGGGGCGGCCCCGGGGCGGCCCTCGGGCGCGGGGTGGGTCATGTCCTCGACGGGGTCGTGGACTCCCTGCTGTCCTTCGGGTCCGACGAAGGCACAGACTCCGGTTCACCCCTCAAACCCGTGGTCTGGGCGGTGGGCGCGGAGGACGGGCAGGAGGAGGGCGCGGTCGGCCAGTACGGGGAAGCGGTACTGACCTTCCCCCGCACCACGGACGACAAGCGCTGGTACTTCGTCAAGCGCGATGGCCGGCTGGACAAGCGCCTGGCCTTCGCATTGGCAGTGGTGCGCGAGAGCGAAGCCTTCGGCGCCGATCGCCGCTGAGCGGCGGCAGGGGCGGGTGGAGGTTCCTCCAACTCCCGCGTTCGCAACCAGGGCGCGATGGGCGGCCATTTCTCCGGCTTCACATAGCAGTTGTGCACCATGACGGGGACGCCATTGGCCCGTCATCCGCACGAGCGGGTGATGCGGGGCCACCGACACGTTCGGGACGCCCCGTCGACCGCGTCTGCGCGCTGGCCGCACAACGGCGGCGACCCGTTGGAAGCCGGCGAGGGCAGCCCAGGAGAGGCACCCTCGCCCGTCGGCGAGTCAGCCCAGCGGGGACGGCAGAAGGACCAGGGGAAGCGCCCCGGTCTCCACCGAGGCCCGATCGATCGTGATGCCGCAGTACCGCCCCACACCGTCGAACACACGCGCCGGGATCTCGCCCGCGTACTCCTCGTAGTACCGCGACACCGCCCCCTTGCCGGACACCCCGTCGTACTCGGACGGGAACACAGCGCCGGCAACACGCAGCGCAGCGTCCAGCTCCGAGTTCCGGCCTGTCGCCTCTCCGAACTCGGCCTGCCATGTCCGCCCGTCGTCCCCCGGCGCGTGCAGAATCACGCAGGGCCCGACGCCACGATTCAGCGAGAGACAGACGACCTCCTCGCCCACCAGGGGGTCCATCTCAGGCACCTCCCTGTACCCACGAGCCCACGTGGCGGCCCACGCGTCCTCCAGGACGTACACCCAGTCCCCGCACACCCCGTACATCGCGCTGCTGACGTTCCCCATGTCCAATCCGTCGGGAAAGGCCAGGCCGAAGCGCTCGCTGTACAGGTCCCCGCACTCCAGCTGCCCGGGATCCGCGCCGAGACGGATCAGGAACTCCTCGGCATCCACGCCGCGAACGGCCGTCAGCGAGACGCCCGCGCCCATCCCCGGCAGCCGTCCCGCCGGATCCTCGTAAGCGCGCTCACCCAACCAACGCAAACCTGCAGCATGTTGATCCCTCATCCCGTGAATCTACAAGCGGGGCCGTGCGCCTTGACGGCGCCTACCGACTCGTCCGATCGGGCCCACCACTACGTGGCACCCGCCTGGCCCCCCGCCCCGCCCGAAGGCCGGCACCGGAGCGAAGGCCGATCGACCCGGGTCCGACCCGCACGGCATCAGGTCCGACATGGCTCCCAGCAAGGCAGCGGTCTGTACGGCGCCGGCCAGGGCGCGGGTATTCCGCAGTCGCAAAGCGGCCGTACACCTGGCGTGCGTGCTCGACCGCGACTTCGGTTGTCACAGGCGAGGTGCCTGGATGCGACTCTGGCCGTACGGCAGACATGTCTCGGACTGCCACTCCGGTTGCATGCGAAGGCGACCCGGGATCGATGTGGCACCGCGTGCACCGACCTGGGGATGGCCGGGCGGCCGAGATCATCGCGGGCCTGTACATGTCCGCACACCCTGTCGGCCTATGGCGACCTCAGCGTCTCCCCCCGGACAACAGCCGCCTGATCAGCTGCGCCGCGACCATGAACAACAGGAAAACCGGGGACTACGCCAGCACGTCCGTCCCGCACCATCTGGTGCGCGGCGCCATCGGCTTCGGGCTGCCACTGAGAGCATGCCGGACCGTTCCTTTCGGCATCTGACCTCGGTGGTCTCCGGCTCACCCCAGGTGCGCTCACTCCTCTGACTACCTGGTCGCGGGTGCCGTGCTCGGAGAGCCCCGGCTTTGGCGGCCCTTCGGGCGAGTGCGAGTCCCGTCCATCGACGGACGGGACTCGCTTCTCAGGCGGCGCCGACCTCCGCGGCCGCTACCACGTCGGCCGTGTTGTCGGCGGCCGGTCGCGGCTTGCGGATGAGCGGGACCGTCGCGCACGCGGCGAGCAGGGACGCCACGGCGACCGCGTACCAGGCGTGCTGGAACGCGGCGACAGCGTGTCCGGGGGCCGGGGTTCCGAGGATGCCGACCAGCATGGCGACGCCGAGGACCGCGCCGATCTGGCGGCCCATCGAGGTGATGGCCGAGCCGGTGGCGAAGCGGGCCGGCGGCAGGGCGGCCGCCGATGCCCCGGTCAGGACCGGGAGCGTCATGCCGACACCGAGGCCGGTCAGCATCATGCCGGGCAGGAGCGAGGCCGCGTAGGCCGAGCCGGTGTCGAGAGTCGCGGCCCACCACAGGATGCCGGCCGCGAACAGGACGGATCCTGCCAGCGCGATGCGGCCCGCACCGAACCTGGCGACGGCGGGCCCGATCCGCAACGCGACCGGCGGCACCAGCAGTGGTCCCGGGGCGATGGCGAAGCCGGTGCGCAGAGCCGAGTAGCCCCACACGCCCTGGCACCACAGCACCGCGCCGAGCAGCATTCCGGCGAACGCGACGGTGAACAGCGTCAGGGCCGCCGCGGCGGATGCGAATGCCGGAACCCGGAGCAGCGGCAGCTCGACGATCGGCACCGGGTGGCGGGCCGAGCGCAGGACGAACCAGACGCCGAGCAGCACAGCGGCAGCCAGGCCACCGAGGGTGCCCGTGCTCGTCCAGCCCCAGTCAGGAGCCTGGACCAGGCCGAGCGCGAGCGTTGCGATCGATCCGGTGAGAAGGGCGGCGCCGAACAAGTCGGGCAGCGGACTCCTCTTGGCCCCAGCGCGTCCGGGCGACGGCAGCACCTTGACACCGAGGACGAACGCCGCGATCCCCACCGGCACGTTGACGATGAACACCCAGCGCCATCCGGCCTCGACCAGCAGCCCGCCGGCCACCGGCCCGAGTCCGGCGGCGATCCCGCCGATCGACGCCCAGGCCCGCACCGCCCCGGCGCGCTTCTCGGGCGCTGTCGTGTCGAGCAGCAGCGCGAGCGACGTCGGCATCAGCAGCGCAGCGCCGGCGGCCTGCACGAGTCGTGCCGCTACCAGCGCCCCGACGTCGGGAGCGAGTGCGCAGCCGACCGAGGCGAGGGTGAACACCGCCAATCCGGTCAGGAAGACCGGCTTGTGGCCGGAGCGGTCGGCGACGCGGCCGGCGACTACGAGGAGCGCCGCGAAGACGATCGCGTAGCCGTTGAGGACCCAGGAGAGGGAGCCGAGGCCGCTGCCGCCGAACGAGCGGCCGATCGCCGGGAGGGCTGCGTTGACGATGAAGAGGTCGAGGTTCGACATGAAGACCGCAGCCGCGACCGTCGCGAACACGGCTCGGGAGGCCCTTGGTGGGTTTGGAATTCCAACTGTCATGGACCGGAGGCTAGCCGTGTGGGTTTGAAAACACAACGGACTGGGGGGAGAATGGAGGCGTGACCTCGAATCCGAAGCAGGGCGAGAACCCGGTTCCGCACCCCGAAGTGCCCGGTCGGCCGTGTTCCGTGGCCGCCGCCCTACAACTCGTCGGCGAGCGCTGGGCGCTCCTGGCGATCCGCGAGATCTTCTACGGCAACCAGCGCTTCGACCAGATCGTCCGCAACACCGGCGCCCCCCGTGACCGCCTCGCCGCCAGACTGCGCGCACTGGAAGAGGCGGGCGTGGTCGAGCGCCGCGCCTACAGAGAGCGCCCACCGCGCTTCGAATACCACCTCACGGAGGCCGGCCGCGATCTCGCACCGGTGATGCGCGCGCTGCTGACCTGGGGCGATCGCTGGGCGGTGGAAACTCCGCCGGTCGCCTTCCGGCATCGCGGCGGGCCCGGATCCGAGCACGACGCCGAGCACGACCTCGATCTCACGTCGACGTGCCGGACCTGCGGCGAGGAGGTCGGGCCGGGAGGTCTCACGATCGACGTGCGGGCGCCTGGATGGGATCGAGCGGGTCCGATCGAAGGTTCCTGAACTCAGCAGCGATCAGGAGTGACGGGGTAACGCCTCGGTTGGCCGGACAGGCAGCGCGGCCCCTCTTTCCAACAGCACAGGCCGTACCGCACCAAGCCGTAGCCATCACGGAAGCGCGGGCACAGCCGTTTACCGCCGCCGGGTGGCGGCGGTGAACTGATCACGCGACCGCGCGGCCGTCACCGGTGGTATGCGCGCACTGCCGGGCATGTCGCTCGAAGACGCCGCTGCCCTGCGCGAGAAGGCCACCCGCGTCCGCGACTTCGACCTCAACGCCCCGGGGTCCGACCGGACGAGACGTAAAACGCCCGGACCTTGATGGGCGGGTTCCAGGAGTCGTCGCAACACGTCGTCGTGTTGATCAGACATTGAGCAGTTCATGCAGGCGCTCGGCTGGGGTTGCCCAGCCGAGCGTTTTGCGTGGATGCAGGAGCACCACGTAACGGGTGAACGGCCCCGCTACCGGGGCCTCCGTACCGAAAACTCGTTGCCGTCGGGGTCGAGCATCAGCACGCGGACGCAGTCGCTCTCGCCCCCGCCGGCGTCGGTGCGCCTCGCGCCGAGCGAGACCAGGCGGTCGATCTCCGCCTCCCAGTCGCCGGCGGCGGGGGGCGCCAGCTCGAAGTAGAGCCTGTTCGTGCCCGTCTTCGGCGCCACCGGAGGACCACCCCACGTGATCTTCGTACCGCCGTTCGGCGATTGGATCGCCGTCTCCTGGCCCTGGTCCCAGACCAGCGGCCAGCGCAGCGCCTTGCTCCAGAAGTAACCGACCTCCTGCGTGCCGTCGCAGGCCAGGGCTCCGATGAACCCGGTGTCGGCGAGGAACTTGTTGCCCGCCGCGATCACGCAGAACTCATTCCCGTCCGGGTCGGCGAGCACGACATGCCCCTCTTCCGGGAGTTGGCCCACGTCGATGTGCTTCCCGCCGAGTTCCAGCGCCCTGGCCACCGTCTGCTGCTGATCCTCCGGGGAGGTGCTCGTCAGGTCGAAGTGCGCCCGGTTCTGACCGATCTTCGGCTCCTGGCCGGGCACGAAACGGATGCGGAATGCAGCGGTGTCGCGGGGCTGGATCGCTACCTCGTCGCCCGGACCGTCGACCAACTTCCATCCGAGGAGACCGGCCCAGAACCGTGCCAGGTCCGATGGCCGGGTCGCATTGAAGCAGATCGCGAACAGTTGACTGGTCATACCCGTGCGTCTCCGATCCACTGACGGCCGATACGGCGCCTCGCCCTTCCCGCGGGGCGCAGCTTAGGGGTGGCCGTACGGAACCCGCATCCGGGTTTTCCGGCGCTGGGGAAGCGCAGTCCTCGCAATGTGACGTCGTATGGAACGGCCCGTCGTCCACGGCGCCGCCTGGGCCGCCCTTCACGTCCAGCGCGAACCGGCCGTACCTCCCGAACTGCTACCGGCATCCGCCGCCCGTCGACCTGCGCATGCCCCGGATGACCGGGCGACCCTGGGAGCGCTGAGCGAGGCCCCGTAATCCCAGGACCCGGACCCGGTCACGGCGTGGTTTCGGCCAGATCGTAGTCTTCTGGCCATTGGCGGCTGCTGGGAGGAGTTACGGATCCATGCAAAGCAAGGCCGGGCGAAAAAGGGGTATTTGGGCGATCGTCCTGCTCGTTTCGGGCGTCGCACTGATCGGCGGCCCGATGGCGTTCATGCTGAGCCGGTTCACCGCGTCGCATCAGTTCAGCGACAACATGCGGCCCACGATCATCCGTGGGGACCTCGTCGTCCTGCGCAAGGGCCCGTCCGAGGTCCGACGTGGTGACGTGGTGACCTACGACCCCAGCAGCTGGGGGCTGCAGGGTCCGTTCCTCGGACGGGTGGTCGCGGTGGGTGGCGATCGCATCTCCTACTCGATGGGGGAGGCATCGCTGACCCTCAACGGGCAGCCGCTCGAAGAGCCCTACGTGAACGACCGCCCCGGGGACGGTGGGGTGTCCTTCGATGTCGCGGTGCCGCAGGGACGGGTCTTCATCCTGGGTGACAATCGCGGCAATTCCGCCGACTCCCGCTTCCACCTGGGCAGCGGCGAAGGCACGCTGTCGGTGTCGGCCGTGACGGGGATCGAAGAGGACCAGGAAGGCCCGCTGTCCGTGGGCCTCGGTCTGGCGATGATCGCCGGGGCGTGCCTCCTGCCCGTGGGCATCGGGCTCGGCATCGCGGCGTTGGTGGTACGGCGCCGCAAGCCCGTGCCGGCAGTGCCGGCCTGGGGTGCCGTGCACGTCGACCAGATCTAGCCGACGACGGAACCGGGAAGCCCTCGCGGGCTGATGCTCGCGGGGCCTCGCCCGGTCCACAAAGCCGGACGGGCTGAAGTCCGCCTCGGGATCGTCGTAGAGAGTCGTCGGGCTTGCGGCGCGAGCCTGACGCCCGACGTGGCGGGCCGGGCCTGCTGCCTGGCTGCTGCTGCCGACCGCGGCGCCGGGTGGCCGGCCACCGGCCGATGTGCTCGTCGCGGACGGTCACCCCGGGCCTGACGTCATCCAGGGCCACCCTCGGCCGCCAGGTGGTCGGCGGCTGCGGCTTTTACGGTGTCGCGGGCGCGGTAGGGCCGGGTGCGTCGTGGAGCAGCAATGCGACCGTCGCGTCGATGTAGCCGGCCAGCCGGTCCTCCGTGCCGAGGGGCAGCAGGCCGGGCAGCCGCACGGCCAACTGGTTGTGTCCGACATAGGCCGAAAGCCCCAGAACGGCCCGTTGGAGCGCCACCTCCGGTGAGAATCCGACCTGCTCGAAGAGGCTCACGACGTAGGCCATGCGCCGTTCCATCACGCGCCGCACGACGGGCGCGACGAGTTCGTGACCGGCCGCAGCGAGCACGCTGACGGCCACGGGGCTGTGTTCCGCGTCCCTGCTCACACGGGCGAAGAGCATCCGCAGTCGGGACGCCGGGTCGGGTTCGGCGGCCACGGCGGAAATGGTCGCTTCGGTGAAGCGCTGTTCCCACAGGGAGAGAGCTGCCTCGATGAGCGCCTCTCGATTCGCGAAGTGCCAGTAGAAGCTGCCCTTGGTGGCGCCGAGCCGGGCCGCGAGCGGCTCCACCGCAACGGCGGCGAGTCCGCCTTCACCGAGAGCCGTCAGCGCGGCTTCCGTCCAGTCGTTCGCGGACAACCGCCGACGATCTTGTCCCATCCCCATACGGTAGCGTACGGTCGTTCCATACGCACCCGTATGGAGTGCGACGGAACCGGAGGAGGCACAGCATGCGCAACATCCAGCGCCGCACCATCGGGGCACCCGCATCCGAAGTCGGGCCGCTACTCGACCGCCTGAGCACTCCGCAGGACCGCTTGTGGCCGACGCCCGCCTGGTCCCCGTTGCGACTCGATGCCGGCCTGACCATCGGCTCGGCCGGCGGACACGGCAGGATCCGCTACGAGGTCAGCGCGTACGAGCCCGGCAGCCGGGTCGGCTTCACCTTCGGCCCCGGGCTGGGCCTGGAGGGCCGCCACGAATTCACCGTCGTCCCCGACGGGCCCGCAAGCTGCCAGGTCGTCCATACGGCATCCGGACGTCTGACCGGGGGAATGCGCCTGCTTTGGCCACTCGCGATCCGCTGGCTCCACGAGGCCCTGCTCGCCGACCTGTTCGACAACATCGAGCGCGAGACCACGGGCCGCGTCGTCCGGCCCGCCCGCTGGTCCCCCTGGGTCCGCCTGCTGCGCCGGTTCTTCCCGCCGACCTCGGCCTAGACCAGCCGGCGCAGCCCTGCTCCAACACTCGGGCCGCGTGACGAACGCCCGACGGGGTCAAGATTCCCGGCCGGTCTCCGACATCTGAACCGGGAGGCCGGTCGCCTGGTAACGGACGAAGAGCCTGAGGACCAGAACCGAGGCGGCGTATCCGGCGGAGTCCCGTCAAGCCGCAGGCTCCTCGCTGAACTGGTCCAGTGCTCTCCGCACCAGCGGAAGGCATGTCTCTGACGTTCAGTCGCTCGTGGGGCCGCTCAAGCCGGCGGACCGGTGCGGCAACGGGCAGTGGCTCGACACGCACTCGCGGCCCGAGAATCGGCGTCCTACTGCCGCGAGACGTGCCGCCATCTGGAGTACGGGGCGCCTGCGGCGACGGCCTGACGCCCGGCGCCGCCTTGGATGCAGGCGCGCGGGGCGGCGCCCGGCGGTTAGAACCCGGTTCTGTCACTTCGGGCCCGCCTACCCCCTCGGTCCACCGACGGGCCGTCGCGGCGGCAGCCCGGAACGGTACGCAGTCCTACTCGCCATCTGGCGAAGACCACAACCACGAGAACCCGAGACCCGACCTTCCGCGAGGGGGAGCCTCTGCGGCCGGCGGGGAACAGCGGGCGACCGCCGAAGCGCGGGTCTCGGTTGTGGATGCCCTTCCTTGTTACCGCTGGTGTGGCGACTGCCGGGCCCGGCCAGTGGAAGGGAGGGTGGGCGGTGGGCCCCAGGGTGTCTCCAGAACGGTCCGCAGCGCGTCGGCTGCCTGGCCTCCGATCCGTGAGGCGAGCTGTTCTTCCAGTCGCTGGAGGATGCGTTCGGCCTGGTGATGGGTGTGTTCTCCCTGGGTGGTGCGCCGGATGAGTCGCTGCCGGCCGGAGGCGGGATGGGGCAGTTGCTCCAGCAGTCCGGCCGCCACCAGGCCGTGTACGGCCTGGTGTGCGGTCTGCCGGGTGACCCCCATCCGCCGGGCCAGTTCGGAGACCGTGGTGCCGTGCTCGTCGAGCACGGCGAAGAGCTGGGCCTGGGCCGGGGAGACCGGCGTGGCGCCGGCTTCTTCCAGCGTTGCCAGCAAGGCGTCTTCGAACCAGCGGCGGGCGTCGGTGAGTAGCTGGAGCAGGCTGCGGCCGGTGGCGTGCATGTGTTCCTCACGGCGGATGGCGGGTCGGTCTGAGCCTACGGCCGGTGGTTTGCGTTCCCGCAACTCGATATGTCAGGCTACCTGACATTCGATTCCGGACCCGGAGAGACCATGACGATCGAGTACACCACCGCCTATCGGCGGGCCTCGCACATCCCCGCCGAGCCGGGCAAGCCCTACTTCATCGAAAAGGGCGAGGGAGACCGTGCCCACCTGTTCGGCGACCTGATCACCATTTACGCGGGCGGCGAACAAACCGAGAACGCTTTCAATTTCTTCACCGTCGAAGGCCCCAGGGGCAACCTCATCCCGGCCCACCTGCACCCCGACACCTACGAGGTCTTCTACATCACCGCCGGCGCCGTCCGCCTGTTCGTCGAGGACACCGACGGCAACCAGCAGGAGAAGCTCCTCACCCCCGGCGATTTCGGCTTCGTCCCCAAGAATTGCCCGCACGCCTACCGCATGGAGCGCCACCACAGCCAGGTGGTCGGTGTCGCGGCCGGCCCGGGGGGCACCTTCGAGCGGTTCTTCGAGAACCTTGGCGCCCCCGCCGAACAACTGGGGCTCCCTCGCGAAGCCCTCATTCCGGAAGCGGAGAAGTTCGCCACCGTCCCCCAGCAGTACGACGTGCGCTTCCTTCCCGACCACCAGTGGAGGACCGGATGAGCGGGCGCAACGTGCCTGCCCGCCGGAGCTGGAGCTGCACCTGTGGCTGACGGGGGCCGGCCCGGCCAGGCCGTCTCTTTCAGATCTTGCCGGACCCGTGCCCCCGGGCACCGTATGCGACGACAGCTGACTGCAACTGCCAACGGTCAGACACAATGCGGTATGACCTGTGATGTCTGCGGCCATGAGATGCGCCGGAGGCCGGTGGGCGAACCGTTGATGGGGTCGGAAGCAAGGGTGAAGGAACTCGCTGGTTCTGCCCCTCCCGCTACGCCTGGACCGAATCCGCATACGACCCGCGCGAGGTCTCGCGGCCGCAGTAGGGCGACATGCCGTGGGAGCGGGCGGAATCTCCTCAGCTCCCGCAGGGCGTCGCCCACGCGTACGACGTGGCGTACGGGTATTCCGCCGATGGTTTCGGTGCGACGCTGTGCGGTCTGGCCCACGAGGGCCTCGGTCTGGTGTCGTCCTGGACCGAAGATCTCGCCGGTGGTGTTGTCTGATGCCGAGCGGGCGATGTTGCAGTCGTGGGTGCGTCGTCGTTCGAGTGCCAAGTCGTTGGCCTTGCGGTCGCGGATCGTCCTGAGGAGTGTGGACGGCCCCGCGATCGCGGAAGTCGCCCGGCGGCTGGGCATCACCACGTACACCATCCACGTCCGGCGCCCGACGCTTTCTCGAACGCCAGTGGACGGCCTGTGCGACGAGCGCGGCGGCGCCCACCGCTCAGTTCAGGCACTCGAACGCGACATCCGGGCCTGGCTCGCCGACGGGAACGACCATGCACGGCCGTTCGTCTGGACAATGACCGCCGACGAGATCCTCCACGGAGTCGCCGCATACTGCCGACGAATCTCCGACCCGGGACACTGGCCGGTGCCCGTCCGATCCGGATCCTTCCGTCGCCGTGGGCCACCGCAGTACGAGCAGCCCGAGCGCGAATGCCATCCACGACAGCACGGCCGGCCAGAAGGAATCCGCCGCGAGGGAGCCGGCGTATTCCAGCACCGGGCGCGCCAGCAGAACGCACACCGCGACCAGGGACTTGACCAAGCTGGATCACTCCGGGACTGATGATCCGGGGGCGCTGGGTGGCTCGGCCGAAGTCATGGGAAGTTGACGACGAGCTGTGGACAGTGATCGAGCCCCTGCTGCCCACGGTCGAGCGTCGAGCCCGGCGCCCCGGGCGTAAGCGGCAGCCGGACCGGTTGGTGTTCCAGGGCATCCTGTTCGTCCGGAATACCCGGGATCGCATGGGAACACCTGCCGCAGGAGCTCGGCTTCGGGTCGGGCTGACCTGCTGGCGGCGTCTCGCCGAGTGGACTGAGGCCGGTGCGTGGCCCCGGCTGCACGAGGTCCTCCTCGCCAAGCTGCGCAGCGCGAATGCCTGAAAACAGGAGGTGTGAGTACCCGACAACTCGCCGACGGAGCTCCGGCGCGCGCGAACCGTGACGCCGGTCCATTGAAAGGCCCGTCCGCGAGCACGAGCCTCCGACGCCTCAGGCCATGTCGGTGGTCCGAGGACGCCCCCGGGCCTGGCGGCACTCCCGCCATGGGTGCGGTGGACTCGATGGTCACGGCACCCATCGATGCCCACCGCATCTTCCCCGTACGGGCGGTGTGCTACTTGTCGGCGGTGAGCGTGCCGGCGGCGCCCCAGCTGTCCGTCGGGACCTCGTGAATCCACACCTGGACCGTCTCGGCCGGGATCTTGTACGCGTCGACGAAGGCGTCCGTGATCTGCTTGACGAGCTCTCGCTTCAGCTGGACGTCGCGGGGACCCTGCTGAACGGTGACGATGGGCATGGCGGAACTCCTCTTCCAGCGGCGGCTCCCCGGCCTTTCCGGGTTGCTCACCGGCGTGACCCCAGTCCATCCGATCGGTGCCGTCCGACCAAGGAGCAGACTGCGACCGCAATGATCAGTGTTCGTGATCGCTGCTGTCGGGGAGGGCTGTGAGCGTCTTCAGGAGCGCCTGTAGACCGGCCGAGGGGGTGTCGCGGCGGACGGCGAGGCCGATGGGCAGGGCCAGGCCGGGAGCCAGGAACGGGCGGAAGGCGACTCGAGGGCTGAGCAGTACGCGTGCGTGAGCCGCGTACACCACGGTCCACATCGGTATGGAGCCGGAACCGATGGTGGCGAGGATGTCCTGTAGCGATCCGCTGACCGGACCGGGCACCGGCTCGAAGCCGGCCGAGTGGCAGGCTCCGACGACCAGGTCGACCAAGGCCGGGTTGTTGCGGCGAGCCGTCAGACAAAGCTGTAGGCCGGCCAGGTCGGTGATGGACACTTCCGTCTCGCGGGCCAGTGGATGGACCGCCGGCAGGGCTGCTACCAGGGGGTCGTTCCCCAGGTGCAGGATTCGCACCCCGGGGGCTGGCTCCAGGGAACGCACGAAGGCGGCGTCAAGGCGGCCGTCCGCCACCTGCTCCAAGCGATCGCGGAACGCGGCCGAAACCAGTTGTACCGCCGTGTCGGGGGCCTGAACGGCCAGGTGTCCGAGCACCCGGTCCAGGTGCTCACCGAGGCCGGTGCTGGTGCCGAGGCGCAGGCTGGTCTGTTCGCGCACGGCGGCCCTGGCGCGTTCGGCGGCGGCGAGCACGGCTCGTGCCTCGGGCAGCAGCCGCTCTCCGGCGCCGGTGAGCCGCACGTGGCGCGGCGAGCGGTCGAAGAGAGTGGCTCCCAACGCCCTTTCCAGTCTTTGCACTTGCTGGCTGACCGCTGACTGGACGATGTGCAGTCGGTCGGCGGCGCGGCCGAAGTGCAGTTCCTCGGCGACGGTGACGAAGTAGCTCAGCTGCCGCAGTTCCATCTCCCGACTGTATCCGTCGGCCGCCGCCGATGCGCCGTCGCCGAACTGCGGCGACTTCCCCGGCGCTGTCTGCTTCTATCGCGCGTTCGGCCGGAGGCATTCGATGAGGTAGTCGCCGGTTTCCGGATCGATCGTGACGCCATGCGCTTCGCTGTGGAAGCCGGGAAAGAGCCGGTCGAACGCCTCGAGGGCGCCCAGGTAGTGCAAGAGCGGCCCCTCCTGGGTACCGATGGCTTCGCCGGGCATGAGGACCGGGATGCCGGGGGGCGTGACGGTGACCATCGCGGCCGCGATGAGGCCCGCGGCGTCCGCGAGCCGCACACGCCGGGTGCCTTCGCGGATGAGCTGCTGGTAGCAGTGCTGTGGTGGCGCGACGGGGTGCGGCAGTTGCCGGAAGGCGTTGTCCAAGGCGTTGATGAGATCGGCCCGGGTGAGGTGTTCGTGCATCTCTTGGCACAGGGCGCGCAAGGTGGTCTTGGCGTAGCGGCGCGGGAACTGCGCGCTCAGCTCGGGCAGGACGCGGTGCACCGGCACGTCGCTGTCGTAGAGGGCTTTGAAGTCCATGAGCGCGTCCATCAGGGTTCCCCACTTGCCCTTGGTGATGCCCATGGAGAACAGGACGAGCGTGCTGTAGGTGTCGGTCTTCTCCACGACGATCCCGCGGGTGGCGAGGTAGGCGGTCAGGATCCGCGCGGGAATGCCCCACTCACCCGTTTCGCCCGTCGCGGTGACGCCGGGGCAGGTGAGGGTCACCTTGACCGGGTCGAGCAGGCAGTAGCCCTCGCTCAGGTCGGAGAACCCGTGCCAGGCTGCGCCGGGCTCGAGCAGCCAGCAGCCGGGCTCGCGGGTCAGCAGAGCGGGTGGCGCGTCGGCGAACGCGAGGCGTTCGCCCGTGGCGGGATCGGTGACGGTCTCGGGCTGCCAGATGCCGAAGAACCAGTCCGGCCGGTCCCCCGCCGCGGCGATACGGCGGCCGGTGCGCACGACGGCCTGACGGAAGCGGACCGCCTCGGTGATGGCCTCCTCGATCAGCCATTCGCCCTGCGGACCGTCCATCATGGCGGTCGCCACGTCCAGCGACGCGATCGCCGGATATAGCGGCGAGGTCGTGCCGTGCATCATGAACGCCTCGTTGAACCGCTCGTGCGCGACCGGTGCGCGGGGCGCGGACTTCACGTGCACCATGGCCGTCTGGGAGAGCGCCGCCAGCAGCTTGTGCGTCGACTGCGTGGCGAAGACCGTGGGGCGCAGCGGCCCCTCGAAGGTGTCGGGCCCCACGGCCATCCCGTAACGGCCGGCGTAGAGGGGGTGGAAGCGTGCGTAGGCGAACCACGCTTCGTCGAAGTGCAGACGGGGTGTGCTGGGGGCCAGGGCGTGGGCGACCTGCACGGCGTCGTAGCACAGGCCGTCGTACGTCGAGTTGGTCAGCACGGTGTACGTCGCCTCGGGCGAAACCGCCTGCTCGGTCAGCGGGTTCGCCGCGATGCGGGCTCGTACCGCCGAGGGGCTGATCTCGGTCGGTGGCAGCGGACCGGCCAAGCCGTAGCCGTTGCGGGTCGGAACCAGGTACACCGGCCGGGCGCCGGAGATGACGAGCCCGTGCAGCACCGACTTGTGGCAGTTGCGGTCCACCACGGCGATCTCGTCGCGGGTCACGCTGTAGTGGCCCACCATGCGGTCGGCGGTGGAATCGCCGTGCAGGACGAAGTACGTACGGTCCGCGCCGAAGACCCGGGCCGCATTGCGCTCGGCCTCCCCGATGGGACCACTGTGTTCGAAGAGCGAACCGAGCTCACCGACGGAGATCGACAGGTCGCTGCGGAAGAGCCGCTCGCCGTAGTAGTCGAAGAAGGCCCGCCCGGCCGCGGACTTCAAGAACGCCACGCCGCCCGCGTGGGCGGGCGTGTGCCAGGAGTACTCGTGCGCGTCGTCGAACTTGCGCAGCGCCTTGAAGAACGGCGGCAGCACGTCCCTGCGGTAACCGCGGGCCGCGGCGGTGACGCGCCCGGCGATGAAGGCGGGAGTGTCCTCCAGGGCCCAGACGTAACCGATGACCGCCTCCGACACCCAAAGGGGCAGCCGTTCGAGATCGTGCTCCGATTCGTCCGACATCACGAGGAACACGGGCAGGTTCTTGAAGCGCCGCTCGATGTGCCGCAGCACCGAGCCGCCGCCGCCCTCCGCGGCCGGGGCGTCCGTATGGGTCTGGAGGTCCCAGGCGACCAGCGCCGCCGAAAGCCCCGTCTCGGTGTGCATCACGGCACGGGCTTCCCGCGCATCGCGGGCCCACCGCACGGTGAGACCCCGATTCTCCAGTTCCTTCCCGATCCGTCGCAGCTGCTCACCGTCGGCGCCGCCGCCCAGCGGGTTCTCCCGCAGTGCCAGCAGGACCACACCGTCCGTCATGTCATCCGCCTCTGTACGCAGTCGCCCGAAGTGCTCGCCGAACAGTCTTCGACCAGTCCGCCGCCGCCGTGCGGTTCTGGCCTTCGTTCACCCTCAAGAGGGGCGGCAGCCCGTGACGGCACGCCTGCGGGTACGTGCCGGAGCCTCGGCCGGGCGGTCACACCATCCGGCGCGTCGACCGGACGGGGCCGGGGGGCCGTGCGCGGGCGGACGCCGCGGGACGTGAACCGGACCTCAGCCACGATGTGGCTGACCGCACGCGGCACCTCTCCGTCCTGACCTCCGCAGCCAACCCGACCCGGCGCCGGCTTCAAGCACAGCCCCCCCGCATCGCAACGCCGTGGTGCGGCATCAGGGGGATCAGGTGGAGTGTGAGAGCGGTGGTCAGGGCTTGAGCTGTCAGCCTACGAGGGTGAGAGAACCAGGTGAGGACTCCTCCGTGCTGTCGGACGAACAGGTCGTCGAGCGGCTCGTGCCGGTATGGCTGCGGGAGGCGGGGGGCATGGTTCCCCCACGGCCGACGAAGCCGGGAAGGACTGGCAGCACCGGCGTCTGTCGGCCGAGGCCGCGCGCGAGCTGGCCGATTGGGTGACGGCTCGTGTCACTGATACGGCGTTCAACGAGGAGGAGGGTCCGACCCGGACGGGACCCACCCGCATCAGCGTCTCCGACAAGTCGGCCGTCCACCGCTGGCTCGCCGCCCACGGGCATCGCCTCTGAATCAGGGCCGCCGCCCGCGACGCCGTACACCAGGCTCCGCCATGTTCGTTCCCCCTGGCGTGCCCGTACGGGCCGGATCGCTCCGGGAGGCCACGACGCCCGCATGGGGCCGCGATGTGCGGGCAGACGCACTCCACCTTCTGGAAGGAGCAGTGATGCTTGGTATCGCAGCCGCGGTCTTGTTCTTCATCAGCTTCCTGATCAACGCGGCGGAGATCTCGACGAACCACGTGTTCTCGTCCGGCAATTTCATGATCCTCGGCCTGATGCTGCTCGCTCTCCACGTGGCCGGCGTAGGCGGCGCTTGGACCGCCCGTGGCCGACGCCGCTGAATCTCGGCTTCGCCGTCGAAGTCGGTGACTCGGCTTCATGACCGTGCCGAAGAGCCGGAGCCGTGCGCGATCGGTTGTGCTGTCGGCTGCGGCGGCACGGCCGATCAGCGGTTGTTGTGGACGCTGAGGTCGCCGTAGGCCGACAGGACGCCGGCCAGGTCACCGGGTTCGTGCCGCAAGGTCGTGTTCAGGAAGGCGAGGGTCGTTGCGGCGACGGCGTGCGGGCTCTCCTTGCGGCCCAGAGAGCCGACTATCGAGGGCACCGGCGGCAGGTACAGGGGGGCGTCCGTGAAAGTGAGGTGCGCGGCGCCCGGGACGGTGAGCCGGTAGCTCGTCGAGGTGCTGAGCTTGAGGACCTCGGTGAGGCGGGGCATGTAACGCGAGTCGGTTTGCGGGCCGATGGCCTGGGTGAGCGCGAGCGCAGGCTGGTGAAAGGGACGCGGATCGGGGTCGCGGGGGTAGCCGTCCATATTGATGACGGCGGCGAACCGGCTGTCCTGGCGGGCTGCCTGGAGTGCTGCGCCGCCACCCAGGGAGTGGCCGGTCGCCGCGGCCCGGCCGGTGTCCAGACGTCCGGTCAGCGGGCCCGCGATCTCACCACGGTCCAGACGTTCCAGCTGAGTGAGGACGAAGCCGAGGTCTGCGGCCCGTATGCGCGTTGATTCGGCAGCCCTTTTGTCGTCTTCGTCGTCGTCGCCGGTCGAGGCGACCTCGGTGTTGATCGTTCGGCCGTCGGTCAGGACGACGGCGGCGGAGTCGTAGGGGTGGTCGAGGGCGGCGACCACATAGCCGTTGCCGGCCAGTTCCTCCGCCCAGGCGGTGTTCTGCGTGCGCACTCCGCCCAGCCCGGGGGAGAACAATACGACGGGGAACCGTCCGGCCCCGTCGGCCACCGGGGCGTCGAAGACCGAATGCGTGTGGGCACGCGGAACACCGTCGACCAGGAAGCCGGGCAGGCCGGCGTAGCGCGCGAGGGCGTCGGAGACGGTGCGCGCCTCCTGCCGCGTGCGGCCGAGGTACTGGGCCGGCTGCGCGCCTGTGGGGCTTTTCCGCGCGGGGTACCAGAGCTGGACCACGACGGTGCGCCGGTCGTCGGGTGCGGCGGTGGCGGTCTCCGGTCGGTTCGGGTCGGTCCACTGCATGACGCGGGTGCCGACCGCGAAGCTGCCTGTCGGCTCTGGGAACACGGGTACGGGACAGGCCCAGGCGGCCACGGGCCCCGTCGCGATCAGGCCGATGCAGACCCCCGATCCCGGCAACGCCAGCCACCACCGGGCGCGCCCCACCGGCCGATCGAGACGGCGTCGCAGCACAGGAAGGACGGCGAACGGCAATACGAGGGCGGCGCCCGCCACTACCGGCAACATCTGCCATCGGAGCCCCACCACACTCAGCACGGGCACGGACAGCACGAGACCCGAGACGGCCGCGATCGTGACGGATGGGCGGGCGGCGGGAGGAAGCCAGCGCGCCAGCACCAACGCGACGGCGCCCAGCAACACCAGGATTTCCAGGGGAGACATGTGCAGTCCCGTGATGATTTCGGTCACCCGGCCATCCTTGGTGCGGGGCGACCCCACCACATCGCTCCCGGGTCGCCGTCGCGTGCAACCGAAGTCGCAGTCCGAGGCACGCCACCTGCGACCAGAGTCGCATCCAGGCACCGACCCGGTCCCGGGAAGACCCCGGTGTCCGCCCCGGCCGAGCGCACATCGCCCTCGGCCGGGCAAGGAGACGGCCGGACTCAGGATCGTGACCGAATCGGCCCTCGCAGGCCAGGACCGCGGGCTCAAGCCGGTCCTTCCCACCCTGCCGGGCGGAGGGCCGACTTGCCGGAGTCCCTGACGGTTCATTACCCGCCCGAGGCGGGCGGGTGCTGGGCGGCCGCCTCGGCCTGCCCCGCCTGCGCGGCCGGAGCCGTCAGCGGGCGGCATGCGGGCCGTCCACCGTCGGCGGCCGCCTTCACCGGTCCACGGGAGGGGCCGCACGGGACCGGTTGGGGAGCCAGGTGCAGCCGTGGCCCGTATGCCGTAGGGCGGGAGGCCGGCGGGGAAGGGCAGTGTGACCTCCCCAGGCGTTCACCGCCCTTCCCCGATCGGTAGCACCACGCCTACCCGGGCAGACCGGTCTTATGCCCACTCCGAGGTGACGTGGTTCCTCCGCCGGAACAGGCAGTTCACGCGGACCACGGTGGGCGGTCGCGACCATCTCCCCGAAGGTGGCCTCAAGTTTGACGACGACTCACCGCGATGCGAGCGGTGGGCGGCGCCGCACGCCCGCGGCGCCGCCCGGGCTCGGGCAAGGCGGTGTCGGAGGGTCAGTCGGGTGCGCGGAAACCCCATCGGCGCCGGGGCTTCTCCCCGGCTCCCCTGAACAGCCGGCCGCTTAGCAGCTTCGCGGCCGTCGCGTCGCCCGCCGCTGCGGCCCGCGTGTACCACTGCCCGGCCTCCGCCCTGCGGCCGGTGTGGAAGAGCAGGTACCCCATGTTGACCATGGACGTGACGTCACCGGCGTCGCCCGCGCGCCGCAGCCACGGCTCGGCTTCGCGCAGCCTGCCGAGCTCGCAGAGCAAGCTGCCGAGTGGGCCCATGGCCCCGGCCTCCCCGGCCTCGGCAGCGCGCCGGAGCCACTGTTCCGCTTCGGGGCCCCGGCCGGTCCGCTCGAGCAGGAGTCCCAGGTTGACCATCGCGCCCGGGTCTCCCGCGTCGCTCGCGCGCCGCAGCCATGGTTCGGCCTCGCGTAGCCTGCCGGCTTCGCAGAGCCGGACGGCCAGGGCGGCGGTGGCGGGCAGGTGTCCGGACGCGGCGGCCCGGCGGTACCACTGCTCGGCCTCGGCGGCCCGCCCGGTGTTCTCCATGAGTACGCCGAGGTCGTACTGGGCGCGGTCGAATCCGGCGTCCACCGCGCGCCGGTAGGCCTCCTCCGCCTCCTGCGTCCGGCCCGCCGCGTAGAGGAGCGTCCCGAGGTTGCTCATCGCGCTCGCGCTGCCGGCGTCGGCCGCTTGCCGCAGGAACGGTTCGGCTTCCCGCGCACGACCGCTGTCGTACAGGACGACGCCGAGGGTGCCGGCGGCCCGTGGATGGCCGGCCTGCACGGCCTGGCGTAGCCGGAGTTCGGCTTCGTCCACCCGCCCGGTGGTTTCCAGGAGGATTCCGAGTTCGTAGAGGGCGGTAGTGTCGCCCGCCTCGGCGGCCTTGCGCAGCCACGGTTCGGCCTGGGGTCCGCGGCCCGTGCTGGTCAGTCGCTGGCCGAGCAGGCTCATGGCGGTGACGTCGCCGGTGCGGGCGGACCGCTCCAGCCAGGGTTCGGCCTCGTCGGCCCGGCCCCGGGCGAGCAGGGCGCCGGCCAGGAGCACGATGGCCGTGGGCTGGCCGGTCTCGGCGGCGCGCCGCAGCCATGGTTCGGCCTCATCCATCCGGTCCGCCTGCTCCAGCAGACGACCGAGGTGGATCATCGCGGGTATGTGGCCCGCCTCGGCTTCCACCCGGTAGGCACGTTCGAGCTCGTCCTTGGCAGGGGGTCCGTCGGTTCCGGCGGCTCCGTCGGTGGCCGCCTCGGCGCGCCGCCGGGCGGCCGTCAGGCGCACGTCGGCGGCCTCTTCGCCCCGCCCCAGGCGCTCCAGCATGTCGGCGAGGAGCGCGTATCCGCCCAGGAGGTCGGCGGTGTACGCCTGCGGGCTCCGGTCCGCCAGCTCACGAAAGGTCCGAACGGCCCTTGCCGCCGCGACGAGCCCGTCGTCGAGGTCGGTGTCCAGGGAGGACCTGACGAACGCGTACGACCATTGGGCGCGCGCCAGCTCCGGGAGGTGGGTTCCGCGTCCGGATGCATTCGATTCCCGGCCTGATGTCCCGCCCGGGGTACCGGCCGCTTCCTCGGCCGTATCCCCGCTCAGCTCCTCGGCCAGGCCCAGGGCCCGGCGCGAGTAATCCAGGGCGTCCTCGCGCTGGTCGGCCTGTGCGAGGAACCCGGCATGATTGCGCAACGCCGCGACCAGGCCCACCCGGTGCGCGCCGGGGTTCTGGTCGGCCAGTTTGTCCCAGGCCGTGACGGCCTGCCGGGAGCGCACCAAGGCCTCTTCACGGAGCCCGAACCTCCACAGGTGTCCGGTGTGCGTGGCGAGGGCACTGGCCAGGTCCGGCAGGTGTGTTCCCGGGTTGATCTCAGCCAGCTCCGTCAAGTGTTCGACCGCCACCGCGGATCCGGCCACCGCTTCCACCAGGTCGCCCGCTGCGGCATCCAGGAGCGACTGGTTGAGCGACAGGCGTGCCTCCATGGGGCGGGTGACGGCGTGATCGCCCTCGCCCAGGCCCCGGAACTGCTCCGTGGCACGGCGGTAGTAGTCGCGGGCCTCCTCGTGCCGCCCTTCCTCGTACAGCAGGGTGGCGTGGTTGGCCAACGTCATGCCCGTCGAGAGCGACCGGACGCGAGGGAACGGCAGGGATTCGGGCAGCACCGATCCGATCAGCTCGACGGAGCGGGTGGAACACTCCAGGGCCTCGCGCCGCTGTCCGGCCTCTGCCAGCCGGTTGGCGTGGTTGCCCAGTGCCTCCGCGAGCAGCACCGCGTGGGCGCCGGGGTCGGCCCGCACCAGGGTCTCGTAGAGGTCCACGGCCTGCCGGGACCGCTCCATGGCCTCGGCGTGCTTGCCGGCGTGCGCCAGGGCGACCGCCAGGGCGGACAGAGCTCCGGCCCGGTCGCGTGCGGAGGCGGCGGGGTGAGTGTGGAGGCCCACGGTCCGCCGCGCGTACGTGAGGGCCTCCGCCCACCGTCCCGCGCGGCCCAGGCGCAGCACGAGGTGCCGGTACAGTCCGGCCCGTCCGGCATCGGAGGTTCCGGGTTCGACGAGGGTGGCCAGGCGTACGGCGACGGCGGCGAGGCCGGTGTCCAGGTCGGCGTGTGGCAGGCCGCCCAGCCTCTGGAAAGCGGCCCGTTCGATGGCGTCGAGGACCTCCCGGTCGGTCCCGTCGATGGCGCTGACGGCCACCAGGGCGGCGCTGCCCGCGTCGAGCGCGACGTCGGGATGGTCCCGCAGCAGGGGGTGGAGGACCTGTTCGGCGAGGTGGGGCCATCGGTCGGCCGCCGAAGCCAGGAGGGTCACGGCGCGCGGGGCGACCGCGGCGGCGCCGGGCGCCGTCAGCAGTGCCTTCGGGACCCCGGCCGCCCAGGCGTCGGCGCGGTAGCCGGTGACCGTGTGCCCGGGCACGGTCAGTGCCAGGAAGTCCTCGGCCAGCCGGTCGGGACAGAGCGGTTCGAGTACGGTGCGCGGGTCCAGCGGCGGGTAGACGCGGGCGTGGTCGCGCAGGAGGGACCGCACGGTCCCGGCTACGTCGGCCACGCCCGCCCGTTCCAGGGCCGCCGCGGCCGCCTCCCAAGTGGAGGCGCCGGTCAAGGTGGCGACGAACGCGACGCTCGCCATGTCGTCCGGTGAGGTCCGGAAGTCCAGGCCGGCCGCGCCGTTCTCGTACAGCCTCCGCCAGTTCTCGTGCTCCCGCTCCAGCAGGTAGGCCGACATCCCGGCCGGGTCCCGAGGGGCCGTTCGCCCGTAAACGTGCGCGTCCACGGCGACGAGGGCTGCCATGTGCACGGTGAGCGTGAGCCCGAAGGCGGGATCTTCCGGCGATACCGGCGAGGGGGCCGATGCCGCGTCGGGTCGCCCGTACAGCTCCGCGAATTCGGTGCGCGCGGTGCTGAACATGCGCTCCCGGGTGCCCGGTCCACTGGCCAGCGGCGCCAGTTCGCACTCGGAGGCATCCGCCCGTCCACCGATCATGGACTTCACCGCCGGCCAGGCGTGCGGCGTACGGGCCACCAGCAGGACCCGGACGGGAATGCGCTCACCGTGGGGGCCGCCGCGCGGCCCGCCGTCGAACATGCTGTTGGCGAACAGCCAGGCCAGGTCGCGCAGGGGCCACCGGTCGGCGTAGTCCACCAGGACGAGCAGCCCGCGGAGATGGCCGGCGCGGGCGTCGTGGCTACCCGCGGACTCGGACAGGACCGTACCGCCGTGCCGGACGACGACCGTCTTCCACCCCTGGCGGACGGACCGCGCGGCGAAGTGGTCGGCCAGCCGGGTCTTGCCGCGACCGCCCGGGCCGTGCAGCCAACGGACGGCCAGCGCGCGGCCGCTGTGGCCGGCGCCATCGGCTCCGGCAGGGCCGGCGCCGCCCGCGCCCGGGCCGCGCCACCGGATCAACTCGCTCACCTCGGCCTCGCGTCCGGTGAACGGCACGACCGCGTTGCCCGCGTTGAGCAGTCGGCTGGGCTGCTCGATCCAGGCCGGGTCGGGGTCGCCGTCCGGCGGCTCGTGCTCGGCGAGTACGTACACGGGCCGGCCGTCACCGTGGATGTGGACGTCCGCGTTGATCGTCCCGTACGCGAAGCCGTCGAAGGCGTAGACGTTCTGGACGATCCTGGCGCCCTCGGCGCCGCCGCCCCGGAATCCCTGCGCGGGCTCCTCTCCACCGGGCGACCGGGAGGCCGTCATGCCCGGGTGTCCGACGACGGGAGCGCGTCGATACCAGGAGGTGCGGCGGGGGCGTGGTTGTGGATGCTGCCTCCGATCACGCCCTGCGCGGTCGAGTTCGGGGCGCTCGCCGTGATGTGCTGGGTGGTGGTCGTCGTCACCTGCGGGTGCTCGCGCCGCATCTCGGCCAAGAGCTGCTCCAGTTCGCCGCGGGCCGCCGGATCGGTCAGCAGCAGGTCGCGCAGCCGGGTCTCCCATACGACCGCCACGCGCGCCCCGACATCGGGGTTCTCGCCCTCCGGGTCGGCGAGTTCCCGGGCCGAACGCTCCAGCTCCGCCGCCATCCGCTCCTCGGCGCCCTCACGGCGCCAAAGCTGCGGCAGCCTCCGCGCGGCACCCACCAGCCCGGTGGCCAACGCGGTGACGAGCACGGTGCCGCCCTCGTGTGCCAGGCTCTCGATCACTTCCGACATGGCCGGCTTCCCTCCTGCGCTCCTTCGACGGCGGTCTCGGACAACCGCTCCACACCCAGACGCTACGAGCCGACGGCCCGCGACGCAGGAAGATCACCGAACCGGCAGGTCACACAAGGGACGGCCGCCGGCTACGAGGCCCCGGCAACGGCCAGGGCGGTACGGGCCAGCCCGCGCAGCCAGGCGTGGGCGTGGTCGGTGTCGTAGCGCTGATGCCACGACAGGTATATGCGGGCCGACGGGATTTCGAGGGGGAGGGGGAGTACGACCAGGCCGAGGTCGGCGACCGCGGAGCGCGTGGTGGCTTCGGGGACGCTGACCAGGAGATCGGAGCCGCGCGCGAACTCCAACGCGGCCGCTTCCGTGGGCGCGCTCGCCACCACGCGGCGGGTGAGGCCGAGCCGCGCGAGGGCGTCGTCGAGGGCATTGCCGAGGTTTCCGCGCCGCGAGACGGTGACGTGCTCGGCAGCGGCGTACAGATTCGCGGTGACGGTCTTGACGCGGGTGAGGGGGTGCCCCTGCCTCACGACGACGACGAGGCGGGTCTCGCCCACGCTCTCGGTACGGATGTCCGGCGCGCCCGGGGGATTGGCGTTCGCCTCCAGGTCAACCTCGCCGCGCCGCAATTCGGGGGTGTCGATGCTCGATTCCGCGACGAAGCGCAATCGCACACCCGGCGCCTGTCCGCGTACGGCCGAGAGCAGTGCGGGGCCGCTCGAAGCGACCAGGGAATCGTGCCAGCGGAGCGTGAAAGTGCGCTCCAACGTTGCCAGATCGAGTTCACGGCTCGGTGCCAACACCCCCTGGACCTGGTGCAGCAGCTCGTGCACCTGTTCCCGGACGGCGATCGCGTACGGCGTCGGGGTCATCGTGCGGCCCGTGCGCACCAGGATCTGGTCCCCGGTCGTGCGCCGGATCCGGCCCAGACTCCGGCTCATCGCGGGGGCGGTGACGTGCAGGCGTGCGGCCGCCCCGGCCACGCTGCCCTCCTCCAGCAGTGCGTCCAGCGCGGTGAGCAGGTTCAAATCCAATTGCATGGGAGTAATCCTAGCCGTGCTTTACATGCAGTTGATGTTAATCACAGGCCTGGCTACCTTCGAGGAAGAGCGCGAGACGGAACGCCCAACGCGGCCGCGACCGGCTCCATCACCCTTCCTCAGACAGGAGTACCACCATGTCCGAAACGCTTCGCACCACCGACCTCGTCTCCGCCGACGCCGACCTGCTCACCCAGACCGCGGACGCCGTGCGCGCGGCCGGTTCGGCGCTGCGCGAGCGCTTCGGCGAGGTGGTCCGTTACGAGACCCGCGAAGAGCTGATGCGTGCACTCGCCGTCAACGACGACACGGCCCTCGACATCCTGCGCCCCCGCCTCACACACCTGCGCCCGGACGCCGGCTGGGTGGAGGACGAGCTGGACGGCGGGGCGCTGCCGCCCGGCGAATGGTGGGTCGTGGATCCGGCCGAAGGCAACGTCAACCACCTGCACGGTCTGCCGGAGTGGGCGGTGACCGCCACCCTCGTGCGTGAGAACCAGCCGGTGCTCACCGCGGTCCACCTGCCGCTGACCGGCGAGACCTACACCGCGCTCACCGGTGCGGGCGCCTACCTCGACGGCCGACCGCTGCACGTCTCCCGGACCGCGGACCTCGGCCTGAGCATCGTGGCCACCAGCCAGGCCCGACCGGACGAGGACGAGGAGGTCGTGCGGCGCGTCGGCTCCTCGATCACCGCGATGCTCTTCGACGCGCTCGTCGTGCGCACTTCCGTGCCCGCGACCCTGCACCTGCTGGACGTGGCCGCCGGCCGGACCGACGCCTTCTGGCAGTACGCCGGCGCCCGCGCGGACCTGCTGCCCGGGGCGCTGCTCGTCACCGAGGCCGGCGGACGGATCTCCGACGCCGCGGGCCGCCCCTGGACCCCGCAGAGCCAGAGCCTCCTGGCCGCCGCGCCCGGCGTCCACGCCGAGGCAGTTGCCACGCTCTCACGCTGACCGCGCACCACAACCCGCACGCACGGAAGGACCAGATCATCATGACCACGATCGCAGTTCTCGGAAACGGCCGCGTCGGCGGCAACCTGGCCACAGCCCTCACCCGGGCAGGGCACGAGGTGACCGTGACGGACCGCACGCCGGGCGCCGCCGCCGATGCCGCCCGCACGGCCCGGATCGTCATCAACGCCACCCCGGGAGCCGGCTCGCTGGACCGGCTCGTCGCCCTGCGCGAGGAACTGCGCGACAAGATCCTCGTCGACGTCTCCAACGCCACCGTCGACGGCCCGGACGGACTGCCCGCCCACCTGATCTATCCCGGCTCGAGCCTCGCCGAGCAACTCCAGGAAGCGCTCCCGGAGACGCGCGTCGTCAAGACGCTCAACACCATGCTCTTCCCGGTGATGACCGCGCCCGCCACGCTCACCCAGGCGCCCGACGTCTTCCTCTCCGGCGACGACCCGCAGGCCAAGCAGACCGTCCGTGACCTGCTCATCGACCTCGGCTGGCGCAAGGGGTGGATCACCGATCTCGGCGGAATCCAGACCGCCCGCGCCACGGAGGCCGCGATCCTGTTCGTACCGCACGTGATTCGGTCCAACGGATTTGCGCCCTTCGCGATCTCGATCGCCCGCTGACCCGCCCACAGATCCTCGTTGCCCTCGACCGAGGGATTCAGCCCGGGTCGTAGTCGAAGGTGTGGGGGACGGCCGGTTCTCCGTGCCGGGCGAGGGAAACCGCCGGTGCCGCCCGGGCCGGTCAACTCGCCCGTGCCGGAGCCTGTCGTCGCCGTGAAATAGGCGTTCGTGTAAGCGCGGACGGTGCCGAGGTGGCCGTTGGCGGTGCTGGTGGGAGTCCTCTCGACGGGTCGCCGGGCTGTGGTGCGGGTGATGGACGGCTACCGCACACCGCTGATCGGGCCCACCGACGCCGGCGGCCTCACTGTTCCTGGTCGGCGCACCGGGACCGGCTCGGGAACTGCGGTTGGTCAGCTTCCGGGCGGCATCCGCGTGGTTCCGGAAAGGCCTGCCCGGTGGGCGATCAGAGCGGCCTGCACTCGGTTTTCGAGTCCTAGACGAACGAGGATGCGGTTGACCCTGCTCTTGACGTTCACCTCGCTGATGCACAGGGCCGAGGCGATCCGGGAGTTGGACAGACCGCGGGCAACCAGTACGAGAACCTGGATCTCGCGCTCGGTGAGCAGCCCGGTAAGAACGCGCTCGTCCGGCGTCGGCGCCGGAGCGTGGGGAAGGAGCGCGGTGGGCAGCGCGGTCACGGTGTCGATGAGCCGACGCGTGACGCTCGGCGCGAGTACGGCCTCTCCACCGGCCGCCGCACGGATGGCGTCGGCCAACTGGTCGGGATGACTGTTCTTCAGCAGGAAACCGTCGGCGCCCGCGCGGAGAGCCGCGTGGACGTACTCGTCCAGGTCGAAGGTGGTGAGGATGAGAACCCGCGGGGCCGGGCCCGGACCGGGCCAGTCGCCGACGATGCTCCTGGTGGCCTCGACGCCGGTCGTCCCGGGCATGCGCACGTCCATCAGCACGACGTCCGGTCGGAGTTCGACCGCCCGGGCGATGGCCTGCTCGCCATCCGCTGCTTCGCCGACGACCGACAGTCCCTCGCGGCGGTCGATGACAAGACGCAGCGCGGTGCGCACCATCTCCTGGTCATCCACGATGAGCACGCGTGTGGTCATCCGCCCGCCTCCCCGGGCCGTGGTGCTTTCTCGGACAGCACGGCGCGCAGCCGCCAGCCGCCGTCCTCGCGCGGCCCCGCGATGAGGCAGCCATCGAAGGCCGCCACGCGTTCGCGCATGCCGACTAGCCCCCGGCCGGTTCCGGTGACGGGTCGGTGCCCCGGAGCGGCCGGGTCGTTCAGCACCTCGATGACGAGGCGGGCGTCGTCACCGCGTACGGTCACCAGCACGCTGACGGGCCCGGCGTGTTTGACCACGTTCGTCAGCGCCTCCTGGACGATCCGGTAGGCCGAGACCCCCAGCCCCACGGACGGTGCAGTGGCCGCCCGGATCTCCGGCACGTACGTGACCCGGCAACCCGCCGACCTCGCGGCATCGATGAGCCGGTCGAGATGGTCCAGTGACGGTTCGGGCACCAGATCCCGCTCCCGGTCCGACAACAGCCCGAGGAGGCGCCGCATCTCGACGAGTGCGGTGTCGGCCGTCCGGGCGATCAGCTCGACGCCCTCGGCGGCGAGGGGCGGATCCTCGTCCATGACGTCCTGTGCTGCGCGTGCCTGTACGGCGATGGCGCTGACGTGGTGGGCGACGACATCGTGCAGGTCACGGGCGATGCGGGCGCGCTCGGCGACCACCGCCTGTCGGGCGTTGAGTTCCTGCTCGGCCTTGAGGTGCTGGTTGAGCCCACGCAACCGGTCGGCGTCGGCGCCGATCCTGCGCCTGCCGTACGCCAGAACCCAGGCGAGGGCGAAGAAGAAGACGAATGTCGTGACACTGATCGGCTCCAGAGAACCGAGGCGTGGCGTCTGCCAGTGTCCGGAGAGAGCGTCGACCGCCGTTGCCGCCGTGAGACACAGCAGCGTTCCCGTAAGGCTCACCGCGACCGGAGCGTATCGGGCGAGGGCGTACACACCGAGCACGAGCAGGAACGGGCCGGGTATTTTCCCGGGGACCGGGCTGAGCACCTGGAAGGCGGCGTAGAGGAGGGTCATCGCCGCCAGGACGGTACGAGGGCGCGTACGCCTCCACAGCAGCGGCACGGTCTGCGCACCCCACAGGGTCAGACCCCAGCCGCCCGGAGCGGGACTGCGTTCCAGCACCGTGGCCATGTCGAACAACGTCAGTCCGCCGCCGAGCGCGACATCCGTCAGATGCGGCCGGGTTGTGAACCATCGCTGCGCGGCCCCTGGCAAGGCCCGTGTTTTCGTGACCATTTCGATTGATCAGATTAAAGCAGCCAGCAGCACGGGGAATCCTCCGTCAGGCGCGCATCAATAGTTGCGTGGTCCCACCGGAGATCGCTCTGCGGTCCGAGGTGCCATGGGGTGACGCCCACCTAGCGTCGTTGCACATGACGAACCTATCCATCGGGCAAACCGTTCCTCTGCCCCCGCCTGCTCCCACAGCGGCGGTGGCGACCGAGTCCCCAGAAGGAATGAAGCGTCCACGGCCCCCTGTGCGGTGGGTCGTGCCGGTGCTCGGCACCGGGGCGATGCTGTTCGCGGTGGGCGGCCGATGGGACGTCGCGGCCTCTGCCTGGATCTCGCAGGTGCTCTTGCTGCGTTACGCCCGCCAAAGCCGGGTGTGGTCCGGGGCGCTGTGGATCTGGTCGGCCCACGTCGCGGCCGCCGCCTTCTGGGTCCAGGAGTCGGCGATGGGCTTCAACGCCGTGGTGGTGGCGGGTGCCGTCGCGCTCGCCGCCCTGCAGACGTTGCCGTTCCTGGCCGACAGACTGCTGGTCGGCCGGCTGCGCCCCGGTGTGGCGGCCCTGGCCTTTCCTGCCGGGGTCGCCGCCACGGAGTTCCTGATCACCCTGCTGTCCCCGTTCGGTACGGCCTACGGCTCACTCGCGGTCACCCAGTACGGCGATCTTCCGCTCCTCCAGGTCGTCTCGGTCACCGGCCCGTGGGGGTTGGGGTTCCTGGTCGCCTACTTCGCCAGTACCGTCAACCGAATGTGGGAGCGGCCCGCATGGCGAAGCGGCATGGTCTACCTGGCGGTGTTGTTGACCGTCGTACTCGCCGGCGGAGTCCGCCTCGCCTTTGCCCCTCCCGCCTCCCCGACCGTCAGGATCGCCGGAATCAGCCCGAGCCGGAGTGTGACCGACGCCCAGCGGACGGCGCTCAGCGGGGTTCCGGACGTTGCCGCAGCGCCCGCCGCGGCAGTCGAACCCGCCATGGCCGCGGTGGAGAACGACCTGCTGGCGGCGACCCGACGGGAGGCCGCCGCCGGAGCGAAGATCGTGATCTGGCCCGAGGGGGCGGTCAAAACCAAGGAGTCCCACGAGGCCACCGCAATCGCTGCCGCACAGGACGAGGCCCGCCGATCGGGCGTCTACCTCGACATCGGCATGCGTGTCTACAGCAAGACCGGACCCGCCGACGACCGGAACGTGGCGATACTCATCGACCCTCGCGGAAAGGTGCTGTGGACCTACCAGAAGGCCCACCCCATTCCCGGCTCGGAGAGGTTCGAGCCTGGTGACGGGCACGTGCCGGTCGCCGACACCCCGTACGGCCGCATCGCCAACGTCATCTGCTACGACGCCGATTTCCCCGCCATGATGCGGACCCGCGCCGACATCATGCTTGTTCCCTCCCATGACTGGAAGGAATACGGAGGCGCGCATACCGAGAAGGCGAGCCTGCGGGCCGTCGAGGGCGGCTACTCACTGATCCGCCAGGACGCGGAGGGCATCTCGGCCGCCTATGACAACCAGGGCCATGTCCTTGCCAGTACCGACTACTTCACTACCGACCGGCAGATCATGGTGGCTTACGTGCCCACCCATGGCGTCACCACGGTCTATGACCGGATCGGCGACACCTTTGCCTGGCTCTGCCTGAGCGGCGTCGCAACGCTGACCGTCATGGCCCTTGCCTTCCCCAGGCGCCGGACAGAGCCGGCGCCTGGCGAGTGAGTACGTTCGACGGCGCCCGGAAACGCCCCCGCCCGCGTTGCCCACCGACCGGGCGGGACGGTTTCAGCCGCGGTGTCGCGCCGCGGCCAGGGCGTCCTTGACCTCTTGCGCCACGCGGGCGGCGTCGGCGGGGTTGTGCACGACGTCCGTGTGGTTCATGTCGATGACGAGGACTTCGCTGGCCGAGTAGTGCTTGTGGACCCAGTCGTCGTAGCCCGACCACAGGGTGCGGTAGTACTCGACGAGGCTCTCGTCCTGCTCGAACCCGCGGCCCCGCAGGCCGATGCGGTGCAGCACCGTCTCGAAGTCCGCCTTGAGGTAGACCATGAGATCGGGTGCCTTGCGGTAGGGCAGGCCGTCGATCTCGCGCATCATCTCGTCGAGCAGTCCCTCGTACACCCGCATTTCCAGGGAGCTGATCCGGCCCAGGTCGTGATTGACCTTGGCGAAGTACCAGTCCTCGTAGATGGACCGGTCGAGGACGTTGTCGCCCCGCTTGTACGCCTCCTTGATCGAGGCGAACCGCGTCTGCAAGAAGTAGAGCTGGAGGAGGAAGGGGTAGCGCTTGGCCTGGATCTCCTCGTGGCTCGCCGTGTAGAAGAGCGGAAGGATCGGGTTGTCGTCCACGCTTTCGTAGAAGACCTCGCTGCCCAGCTCCTTGGCCAGCAGCTCGGCGACACTCGTCTTGCCGATTCCGATCATGCCTCCGACGCAGATCACCGGCATACCTCACTTCTCCTTGGGGGTCTTCTTGCTCGCGGGCGGGTGGCCCGGGCGCCCCACACCACTGAGCCGCATGCGGGCGGTCACTCGATTCCCCAGGATGCTGATGATCGGCATCGTCCGGTCCCCGTCCCGGCCGGGACCGGCGCAGGTCGCTGTCTCCGACCGGCCGGACTGACCGTTCCGCAGGTGTCGCGTACAGCGACGAGTCACCGCCCAGCGGCCGCCTTGAAGCATAGATGACGGTTCGCTCCGGGTCGGCCGGTCCCGCGGGCAGATGCCCCAGGAGGACGGGGCCGGGATGAGGGCGACGCTGTCCTCTACTCCGTTACGACCGGGGGCAGCGGTTCACAGGCTGCGTGCCAGGCAGGGGGGAGCGCGGCGACGCCCGTGCGAGCGGCGATCACCCCGCCCGCAATGGCACAGGTGGTGTCGATGTCGCCGCGCCCGGCGACGGTGCACCACAAGCCCTCGTGCAGGTCGTCGAGGTGTCGCGACGCGCACCACAGGGCGTACGGGACGGTGTCGGGCCCTGACATCCGGTAGCCGGAGCCCAGGACCTCCGCGGCGTGCCGGATCGAGGTGCGCTCCGGCATCCGGGCCGCGATCCGCACTCCCGACCGGACGTCACTGTCGGGGAGTCGTTCGGCGACCGCCTGCAGGAAGTCCGGGCCGGCCGGAGTGTGGCCGCCCCGGCTGCGGGTGGCCAGCGCCGCGGCAAGGGCGACCGCCACGGCTGCGGCGACCGCTTCCGGGTGATGGTGTGTGACCTCGCCTTGGCGGGCGGCCTGCTCGGCGACCGCATCGAGGTCGGCGGAGTGCCAGGCGCCGAGCGGGGCGGCGCGCATGGCTGCGCCGTTGCCCCAGGAGCCTTGGCCTTCGAACTGTCCGGCGACCACCTCCTGCCAGGGCTCGCCCGCTCCGATCCGGCGGAGCACGTCGTGCATGGAGGCTCCGTACCCGCGGTGCGTGTCGTCGGCGTAGGCCGCCGCGAAGCGCAGGGCGAGGCGGTCCTGGTCGACGGTGCCGCCGCCCTCGGTCAGTTCCCGGACGAGAACGAGCGCTTGGGCGGTGTCGTCACTCCACCGCCACAGCGGTTCCGGGGGCAGCGTGCGCGCCTCCAGGCCTGCCGGACCGTCCCGGCGCAGGATGCCGAACCAACGGTCACCGAAGGCGTCGCCGAACGCGAGCCCGTACAACGAATCCAGCACAGCAGCAGGCACGGTGATCATCGCGTCAGTTTCGCAGCGGGAGGGCGCTTCTGCGCTCCGATTTCGGAGCGGAGGTCTCTGATCCGGACACTGACGGCACCGGCTCCATCTCGGGTCTCCCATGGCTCCGGCCCGCCCCTCAGGCGACCTGGGCTGCGGATCGTAGGCGACCCCGTTCGTTGACCGGTGGCCCCGGCGCCGCACCCGAGGCAGGTGCGGCGCCGGAAGGTCCGGCCGTTCGAGGTCAGGAATTCTGCGGGGCCGACGCGGTGATCACCGAGAAGGATCCACCCTGCGGGTCGGCGAGGACGGCCATCCGGCCGGCCGCCATGTCGAAGGCCGGGGCGATGACGCTGCCGCCGGCGCGGACGGCCGCGGCTTGGACCTCGTCGACGTCGTCCGCGTGGAAGTACGGCTGCCAGTGCGGGGGGACGCCGGGCGGAAGCTGGGACAGGTCCATGATCCCGCCGACCGCGCGGTCGTCGACCTTGAACTCGACGTACCCCTCGGCGCCGGGCATCTCGGAGCGGGCCGTGGTGACGGGCAGCACGGAGGAGTAGAAGGCGGCGGCGGCCGGGACGTCGGCGGTGGCCAACTCGTTCCAGATCAGAGCGCCGTGCTCGTTGACGATGCCCGCGCCGTCGAAGGTGCCGGGTTGCCAGAGGCCGACGACGGCGCCCGTCGGGTCGGCGATGACGGCCATCCGGCCGAGGTCCATGACGTCCATCGGGCCCATCATGACCGTGCCGCCGGCGTCGGTGACGGACTTGAGGGTGCCGTCGATGTTGTCGGTGGACAGGTAGGTCGTCCACACCGTCGGCGGCAGCGGGTCGGGGACGCTGCCATCGGGGTTCATCGCCTTCATGATCCCGGCGACCGGCTTGCCCTTGAGCGTGCAGACGGCGTACCCGCCCTGCTCGGCCGGTCCGACCTCTCCCTGCCAGCCGAAGAGGTCACTGTAGAAGTCGATGGCGGCCTGCTGGTCGGGGACCATCAGGTCGATCCAGCAGGGGGTACCGGGCTTGTAAGGGCCGGTCATGTCGGGCACAGATGCCTCCGTGATGCTGCTCGGGGGTAGAAGCGGCCGGTTCCTGCCCGGGTTCCGGGCGCTGGAAACGGCCCGCACAGGTGAACGTGTACCCCGCACCGCCGGCCGACCAGGCGCAAACTTCCTGCCAGGGGCCTGTCGCCACCCGCAGGAAGCCCAGTCGGTCGGAGCAGGCCGGCCTGTGCGGGCCGCCGGCACCGAAATTCGGCCGCGGTGCCGACGGCCGCGATCACCGACCCGAGCAGGCCGGCCAGGGGGTGCCCGCCCGGGCGTTCACCCTCGAACGGGCCCCCTCCCGGCCGGGGTGTCCGGGAGGCCTGGCAGGCCCGCAGTGGTGCGGTCAGGTCGTGGCGGTGCCGAACCACACGGGGAGGTGGGCGAGGAGGTCCTGCTGGTCCTCGCCGACCCAGGCGACGTGGCCGTCCGGTCGCAGCAGTACCGCGGGCGCGTCGAGTTCTTCGCTGACGTCGACGACATGGTCGACGCGGTCCGCCCAGCCCGCCACCGAGAGGCGGCCGGTCTGGTCGAGGAGCAGGCCGCGGCCCTCGTGCGTCAGGTCGTACAGGCGGCCCCGCTTCAGCTGGACGTCCCGCAGCCGGCGGCCGAGGAGGTCGTGGCCCGTGCCGAAGTCGTAGCGGATCGCGATCGCGGTGATCTTCTCGATGAGGTACCGGTTGACCTCCTCGAACTCCACCAGTTCCGCCATCAGCCGGCGCACCGCCTGCGCACCCGGCTCGGTCGACATCAGCTGGATCTGCGCGCGGGTGTTGTCCAGTACGTCGGCCGCCACCGGGTGCCGTTCGGCGTGGTAGCTGTCGAGCAGGTCTTCCGGTGCCCAGCCGAAGACCTCCGCGGCCAGCTTCCAACCCAGGTTGAACGCGTCCTGGATACCGAGGTTGAGGCCTTGGCCACCGGTCGGCGGGTGGATGTGCGCCGCGTCGCCGACCAGTAGCACCCGGCCGACCCGGTACTGCTCGGCCTGCCGCGTCGCGTCGCCGAAGCGGGAGAGCCAGCGCGGCGAGTGCGCGCCGAAGTCGGTGCCGCCGTACGCCCGCAGCTGCTGCTTGAACTCCTCCAGGGTCGGCGCGGCGGCGCGGTCCTCCGCCACCCCCTCGGCGGGCACGACGACCCGGTACTCCCCGTCGTCCATGGGCATGGCACCGAACCGCAGCTGGGTCTTGCGTACTTCGGCCATCACGGCGGCCAGCGTCTGCGGCTCCACGTCGAGCTTCATCACGCCCAGCAGCGTCTCGACCCGGGAGGGCTCGCCGGGGAAGGCGACGCCGAGCAGCTTGCGCACCGTGCTGCGGCCGCCGTCGCAGCCGACGACGTAGCGCGAGCGCAGCCACGTACCGTCGGCCAGCTCGACGCTCACCCCCCGGGCGTCCTGGTCCAGCCCGGTCACCTCGCAGCCGCGCCGGATCTCGGCGCCGGCCTCGACGGCGTGCTCGGTCAGCAGCCGCTCGGTGGTGGTCTGCGGGATGTGCAGGACGTACGAATGCGCCGTGTCCATCCGCTCCGGCCAGGATGTGGCGAGCCCGGCGAAGAAGCCGCCGACCATGTACTGCTTGCCGAGCGCGAGGAACCGGTCCAGCAGGCCGCGCTGTGCCATGACCTCGATGCTGCGGGCGTGCAGCCCCTGGGCGCGGGACTGCTGGGTCGGCTCCGTCTCCTTCTCCAGTACGAGCACCCGCACGCCGTGCAGGCGCAGCTCGCAGGCCAGCATCAGGCCGGTCGGGCCTCCACCGGCCACGATCACGTCTGCGTCCAGGTCCGAGTTCGCGGCCATGTCTGTGTTCGTCATGAAAACCCCCATTGGGCGTGTTGCCAACGCCCGGCTGCCGTGTGCCCGCCGACCACCCGTAGGCCGTCGAATGCGCACGTACTTCGTCAATCCCCGATTTCCGGCGGTATCCGGAACGTTCGGAGATTCTGCAGCATGACCGGGGCCTTGCCGCAAGGCCCCCTGTGCGCTATATCTTGATAGTGGCAAGGAGTGGGCAACGACCTCCTTGCCTTTCTCATGTGTGCTGCGGTGTGTGGCGGTGGCCCCCCGCGAGGGTCGCGCTCAGGCGGGTGGGACCGGATGCGCTCGACTGGAGCGTGCTGAGACACGACTCGGAAGGAGCGCGAAGAGGTCTCCGTTTCCCGCGTCCGCGAAGAAGAGCAGCGGGTCGAAGGGCATGTAGAGCGTGGCGAGTTCGATGTCCTCGCGCATGGTCAGGTTCTCGGAGGTGATCCGTTCCGCCGACCAGATCAGACCGTCTGCGTATTCGTCCTCTACGCCGTTGCTCTCGCGGAGAAGAGCAGTGAGGTCTTCAGGCAGCGTGTGGCCGAGGCGGGAAGCGCATCGGCGCAGTGATGCAGCCCGTTGGTGCCTCTTCACCTGTGCGGGAGGCACATTTGATCGTCGCATGAGGAGCACGAGGGTGGCACAGAAGTCCGCCGGTTGGGCTGCGCGGGGTCGTCATGTCGACGGCCGGTGCCCCCAAGGGCGGACGCGGCCGACGGTCACCGGCCCCGGGGCCGTCGATTTGGAGGAGGGGTCCACTCCAACGTCCGTTCTCGAAGGCGTCATCGCCATGCCTCCCGGCGCCGCGGCCCCTACCCGCTCAGACCCACGACTCCCCATCCCCGGCGGGACGCTTCCGAAAGGACGCGGTCCCAGTCGTCCACGAGGGTCGCGAACTCGTCGAAGTCACCGATCCATCCATGGGCAGTGGCGGCATGTTCATCGAAAGCCGCACGGACTCCGCCCAGTTGTGGCCGTATCCGCTCCGAGGCCGCGGCCAGCTCCCGTACGCGGTACGGCGAGCGCGCGAGCAGCACACCATGGGTGATCGAGGGGTCATCGCTGAAGAAGCCCGGATCGCCGTGCTCCGCCTCACCGTCCAGCCCTCCCCAGATCAGTCCGAGCAGCAAGACGTCCAACCCGGCCCGCAGCCCAGGGTCGGCGTGGTCACGGACGGCCTCCCACCGCTCTCCCGCCCAGAAGTGCGGCTTGTAGGAACCGAGGGTGCCACGGAACTCATAGAGGTCGAAGAACTCGCTCTGGGGGCCTCGTGGCCCGAACCAGTCGCCTTCGATCTCCCGCGTATCGTGTTCCCACAGCCCGGTCTCATCGGCGTACCAGGCGCCCCTCAATCTCGACAGCCTCTCGCTGACCGGCGCATCCCCCAGCCAGGACCAGTCGGCTATCAGCACACTGATGTCGAGTCCCATGTTGGCGAGTTTATCGATCATCACCACTCTCGAGCTGTGGGAAAGGGGATGCCTTCGCATCAACGGGCGCACCGCACCCGCGGCGCGGGCCGCCGAAAGACGTCGCGTCAGAACCTGAACAGCACTCCGCGCCAGGTCCAGCCCGCGCCGAGGACGGCCTTTTGCAGGGGATCCCTCATCTCGCGCGTCTCGAAGCGGAGCGTCTCGACCTTGTGGCGGCGGCCGTCCACCCCTCGCTTGTACTCCCACTGTCGGTAAACCGTACGAGCCGGCCCCCGCCCGTATTGCCTGCCGGAACCTTCGCTCGCCGGCTCCCACCGTTCTTCGACGACACGCACCTCGCGCGCCGCGGCATTCAGGCGCATACGGGTCTTGAGGGTGAGGGCCCACGCCGCCATGTCGCATTCCGCCACAAGGTCGGCACGCTCCTTCGCCGTACCCTGTCGGACGACGAACCGCGTGTCGGGGCGGTTGAGCGCGAGCAGCGCGGCCCGGACCTCGTGGGCAGACAGCGGTGTGACACCGCCGGGTGGGTACGTGGTTCCGGTCAATTTGTCCCTGAATCCACGCACGTTGTGCCCCTCCCGCTAGTTCCCCTGCTGTGTCGCCGACCCCGCCGAGGAGACGGGCGCGCCGCTCGACAGTAGCGGGTGGCGACGAGCCCCAACAGGCGCCTCCACTCCGCGATTCCCTTTGCGCTTCCTAAGGGTCCTAGGTTATACCTAGAGCCCATAGGGACAGGAGGAGGGTTCATGGCACGGGCCGGACTGACGGCGGAGCGGGTGACGATCGCGGGCGCCGAGTTGGCTGACGAGGTCGGGTTCGAGCGGGTGACCATGTCACAGGTGGCGCGGCGGCTGGGTGTGAAGGACGCGAGTCTTTACACGCACGTGCGCAACCTGGAAGATCTGCGCGGGCGGATCGCGTTGTTGGCGGCGGACGAGAAGACCATCCGCATCGCGGAGGCGACCGCCGGCCGGGCGGGCAAGGACGCACTGGCCGCGTTCGCCAACGCCTGGCGGGAGTACGCCCACCGGCATCCGGGCCGCTACGCCGCGACGCAGACCGCCATCCGGATCGATCCCGAACTGGCCGCGACAGCGCCCGGACCACGGCGCGCGGTCGAGCTGACCTACGGCATGCTGCGCGGCTACCGCCTGGCCGAGCCGGACCTGACCGACGCCGTCCGGTTGCTGCGCAGCACGTTCCACGGGTTCGTCGCCTTGGAGGCGATGGGCGGGTTCGGGCACGAGCGATCGCCGCAGCGGTCCTGGGACCGCGCCCTAGACGCCCTGCACACCCTGCTGGAGCACTGGCCCACGTCCCGAGAAGGAGACCCCGCGTGACCGACCCCACCACCGGCAGCCTGCGCGTCCACGGCGCGACCCTGCATTACGAAGTGCGCGGCCGGGGCCCGCTCCTGCTCCTGATCCCCGGAGGGACGGGCGACGCCGCCTCGATCGCCGGCGTCGCCGACGACCTGGCTGCCGAGTACACCGTCGCGACTTACGATCCACGTGGCATGTCGCGCAGCGCGCTCGACGACCCTGACGCCGAACAGCACGTGGCCGAACACGCCGACGACGCTTTCCGCTTGCTGGAGCTCATCTCTCCCGGTGAGCCCGCCCGGGTGTTCGGCTCCAGCTCGGGCGCGATCACCGCCCTGCACCTGCTCACCACCCATCCCGAACGCGTGGAACGCGTCGTGGTGCACGAGCCGCCGGTGGTGGAGGTCCTCCCGGATGCCGCCGTACACCGCGCACTCATCGCACGCGTGCAGGAGACGTTCCGCACGAAAGGGCTCATGCCGGCGATGGCCGCGTTCGCCGCAGGGCTGAAGAAGGACGAGGACGCGGGCGCGGCCCTGGAGCGCACGGTACCCGAGGAGCAGATCGAAGTTCCGCCCCAGGCAGCAGCGCGGGTCGAGCAGATGATGACAAACCTCCCGCACTTCGTCGGCCGCATCGTGCCCGCCTTCATGTCCTACGCCCCCGACGTCCACCGGCTGGGGGCCTTGTCCGACCGGCTCGTGCTCGCCGGCGGCCAGGATTCGCGCGGCGAGCTGCCCTACCGTCCGGCCGCCCTCCTGGCCGAACGCCTCGGCACGGAACTCCTGCACTTCCCCGGCGGACACACGGGCTTGACCACCCACTCCGCCGAGTTCGGTGAACTTCTCAGGAGAACCTTCCGTGCCTAGGCCGTTTTGTTCGGAGCATCTGATCGTCGGTCCGTGTGCCGTTGACAGATTTCGGACCGTCGCTGGCGGGATCATCGTGAGGTGATCGACGCGAGCCGACTCGGATCAGCTCGTCGAGCGTGGTCTCGGCGGGACAGTGGGCGATGTAGTACGAGATATGGTCCGGGCGGCTGACGCTTCGGCGGGCGATCAGCCAATGACGGCGGTCTTCGCGGTGCCAGGGCCGTACTTCGCCCCTGGCCCAGTCGTAGACCCGCGGGCCGTGGAGCTCATCCCGCAGGACCGGTGCTTCCCGTGCTGGCGGGGCAGCCCGGGAGGCAGGTCGTGAACGGGGTGGCCCATCGCCCATCGGGAGACGACGGTGTCGTGCCCGGTGGTGGCCATGACATGGAAGACGTCCGGCCGCTCCAGCTCCGTGCGCCGGCCCGCCTGGGTGCCGGGCGATCGGCCTTGCGGCCTGAGCGGGCAGCTGCCGCCCCGGTGAGCGGCCGAGATGACGCCGCGGTCTGGTGTCACCAGCCTTGGGGACTTCCCTGCCCGCGCCTAGCCGGACGCGGGCAGTCGTACCGGGGACTCGGTCGGGAAGCCCCTGTTTCCACGGTGGCGCCGCCTGAGACCCGGTCGGGCCCCCACCGGTCCGGTTTTCCGGGACGCTCTTCCAGCCCGCGGGTCGAAGGTGCGTCTGCCGCGGCTCGCAGGAGGTGGAGGTCAGGGTCCATCCCGACCGGCGGGCGAGAAGGGCCGGTGGGGCAGCTGGTCGGGCTGGAGCCGTTCTAGCCGTCCGGCAGTGCCGCTACCCGCGGTGGTCCGGGTGCATGGTCAGGCAGAGGGCCCAGACGTCGGAGTAGGTGTTGGCTGAGGGGGATCCGCCGGCGTGGATGGCCGCTGTCCAGTAACCGGCCTTGGTGGATCCGTCGCCGACCGGGTTGCCGCCGGAGTCGCTGGGGAAGCTGCCGTTGAGGTGGGTGCCTCCCGAGCCCGGCTTGGTGAAGCCGTTCGTGGTGATGTTGCCCCCGCTGGTGGCGGCGCCCCCGCTGATCAGGATGGCGGCGTCGCGGCCCCGCGGGTCGTGCTTGTGGCCGCTGTCCTCGGAGCAGCCCACGGTCGCTGTCCGGCCGGCGCCGCCCTCCGTCGGGCCGGCCACCTCGCGGAAGTGGACCTTCGTGATCATGCCGTTGACGTTGACGTGGTCCCCGGTGCAGATCGCGTAGGCGTACGTGGTGTTGCTGTTCTCGTGCCCGCCACCGATGCCGCCGACTGCGGTCCAGGAGTCGGGGTTCGTGTCTCCCTCCGCAGCGGGTGTCCGGCCGAACTCGTGTGCAGCGTCGTTGAAACTGGGGAAGCCGGCGATCGGCTTGAGGCTGCCGACGTCGGCGGGGCTGGTACGGGCGCCGCCACCGAGCAGTGTGGTGCCGACGGGGCAACTGGCCACCGTGAGTTTTGCGGACTGTGGGGTGGAAGGTCCCGCGACCTCGCTCATGACGACCTGGGTGTGCCTGATCCGCGGGGTGGAAAGACACATCGCGTACGACGTGGTGGAGTAGGCGGGACTGGCGTTGCCCCCACTGCCGCCGAACGCGAGCCAGTGCTTGACGTCGGTGCCGACGACGCCGGGCCTCTGGGTGTACTCGGTGAGTCCGTCGGGGCTGGGGACCATGCCCAGCACGTGGTTGCCGTTGCGTGTGTCGTCGGCGCCGATGGTCTGGTTGACGCCGCCGCCGGAGACGAGAGCGCCGTCGCAGTCCGCACGGGACGAAACGCCGCTGAAGGTGGTCGCAGGGCCCATGGTGGCTTCTGGAACCCTCACCGTGACGTTCGCGACGTCGGCGTAGGCGAGCTCGGGTGGTGCTGCCAAGGCGAAGAGGACGGCGGGGACCAAAACCTTCCCCAGGGCGGCACGACGTAGAAACTGCTTGTGCATCGGATTCCGTCTTTCTGGTGGTGTCGACAGGCGGGGGGCGGGGGAACTCAGACGCCGTCGTCCGCGCAGAGCGCCCAGACGTCGGAGCGGTTGGTCGTCGACGAGGTGCCCCCGGTGTGGGTGTAGGCCGTCCACGACGCCGCCGTGGTGGTCCCGTCCGTCACCGCGTTGCCGCTGGAGTCGCTGGGGAAGCTGCCGTTGAGGTGATCGCCGCCCGAGCCCGGTCCGGTGAAGTCGGTGGTGGTCGGATTGGCTCCGCTGAGAGAGGCTCCCCCGCTGACGAGCTTCCCGTCCCCGGCACCGCAAGTGACCGTCGCCTTCAGGCCCGTACTGCCGGTGTTGGGGCCGCTCGCCCCGCTGTAGCGGACCTTCACGGTGACTCCGCTGACGCCGATGCCGCTTCCGCTGCATATCGCGTAGGCGAAGGTCTGGTCGCTGGGGTTGTCGCTGTTGTCCCAGCCGACGGCGGTCCAGGAGTCGGGGTTGGTCTCTCCGTCGGCCGCGGCCTTCCGGCCGAAGCCGTGTGCGCTGTTGTTGAAGCTGGGAAACCCGGCGATCAGCTTGTACGAGCCGGTATTGCCGGGCGTCACCAGTGCGCCGCCACCGAGCAGACGGGTGTTGGCCGGGCAGGTCGCCGTCACGAGGCCGCCCGTTGACCCGGTGGTGGGGGCGTTGACCTTGTTCATGACGACTTGGGTGTGGTTGATCAGGCTGCTCGTGAAGCACATCGCGTACGGGGTGGTGGAGAAGGAGGTGTTGACCTGGCCACCGGTGCCGCCGATTCCGAGCCAGTGGGTCACGTCGGTAGCGACGACCCCGGTGGTACCGGTGTACCTCGTGCTGCCGTCGGGACTGGGCGAGGTGCCGTTGACATGGTTGCCGTTCACCCCGGAGCCGGTGCCGATGGCCTGGTTGGTGCCGCCGCCGGAGACGAGTCCGCTGCTGCAGTCCGCATGGGTGGACATCTCGGAGTTGGCGCTTGCGGGGCCGCTCGTCGGGCCCGGGTCTTCACGGTGGGGCTCACCGTGTTGGCGTGGGCGGTTGTCGGCAGTGCGACCGTCAGCAGGGCGGCCAGGACCAGGGCCTTGCCCGGGATGGTGGAGCGCAGCGAGGACGTGCTCGTCATGGGCTTCGTTGCCTTTCGTCGTGTCTTGGTAGTGGTGGAGCGGCAGGGCGGTGACGATCGGGGTGCTTGACGGTGCCGCGGCTCTCTTGGTGTCGATGGTCGACAGGCTTTGGGAGCAGGGTTGTTGCTGATCACCTGCTGACCTGCCGACGAGGCATCGACCTGGTTGCGATGCGGCCCTGACTGCCTGTCCCTGAGGGTGGGGGGAGCCCTCGGGACACGCTGCGCGGGGATCTGTCCCGCGTGCAACGTGATCCGCAGATGCGGACTTTAGTGGCCGGATAGCGTGGCGTCTACAGTGCAGATAACGCACTTAGGGCGGTACTTGCGTTTCGTCTGACCCGGCGGGACTCGTCGTTGGGCATCACGTCCGCTGTGCATTGCGCACCAGCCGCAGCGACTGCTTCACCCGGACAGGACTCTGCCGCTTCTCCCGTCACCACCAGCGCGTCGACCCCGTCGGGCACCTCGGCGGCCATGCCCGGCCGAAGCCGCAGGTCCAGCCCTGCGGCTTCGGCGGCGGCGACGATGGCTCGCCCTGCAGGCCTCGCCCTGCCGGCTGGAAGTTCCCGTGAAATGCCATGTGACGCGCGGTTTTCCCTCGTGGATGAGAGGGAGCCGGCGCAAGGCGCGACTTCCGTGGCTAACGTGATCGTTGTGACGGCCAATGGTCACATCCATCGATTCCAGTGAGGCGTTGTTTCATGAGCCTGAGCATCCGCAATCAGATCCCCGGCACCATCACCTCCGTCACGGCCGGCGAGGCAATGTCCACGGTGAAGGTCCGGCTGGCCGGCGGTCAGGACATCACAGCCGCGATCACCACCGACGCTGTCAAGGACCTCGGCCTCGCCGAAGGCGCCTCGGTCAAGGCGCTCGTGAAGTCCACGGAGGTCGCCCTCGCCACCGGCCCGGTCGAGGGAATCTCCATCCGCAACCAGCTCGCGGGCACCGTGACCGATGTCGCGACCGGTGGAGCCATGGGCTCGGTCAAGGTCTCCGTCGAGGGCGGCGAGCTGACCGCCGCGGTGACCAAGGACGCCGTCGAGGCCCTCGGCCTGGCCACCGGCTCTTCCGTCGTCGCCCTGATCAAGTCGACCGAGATCTCGCTCTCCGCCGTCTGACCTCGCCCGTACAGGAGAGGGCCTGGCACTCGAGGTGCGGGGCCCTGGCTCGGCGTCACCGTCACGGTCCGGGTGAAGTCGGCCGACGTTCACGTCAACGTCCGCCTCGACGGGACGCGCAACCGGGCCGACGGCTGCGGTTCGCGTCCCGGGCACCGCGCGCCGCGTCCCACGACGGCCCGTCAGCCGCAGCGCAGCGCCGCGTACAGGTCGACCTTGTGGTCGAGGCGGGTGAGGTCCCGGCCGGTGAGGGCCTGCACCCGCTCGATCCGGTAGTGGACCGTGTTCACGTGCAGGTGCAGGGCTTCTGCCGTACGCGTCCACGAGCAGTTGTGGGCCAGGAACACCTCCAGGGTCTCGCGCAGCATCCCGTCCCCCAGGGCTCCCAAGGTCCGGGCCCCGAACACACTCCGCACCTCGCACGGCACCCCCGCCAGCAGGTCCTCCAGCGTCCCCAACTGCTCGACTCCCCGCACCGGCACCTCCCGGTCCGCCGCCCTAAGGGCGAACCGGGCCTGCCCCAGCGACGCGCGCAGCTCCTCGGTCGCGGTGGCCCGCGCGCCGATGCCCAGGCGCAGGTCCGCCTTGGGGTCCGCGCAGGCCTGGAGCAGCGGCCACACCGGGCGGAGCAGGGCCGTCGGGTCCGGCGTTGCGGCATCCTTCGCGTGCGGTGCCTCGTGGAGCACCGCCGTCGTCCCTTCCACTGCGTACCGGGCCCCCTCCAGGTGGGCCAGCGCCTCGGCCAGCGCGTCGCCCGAGGTAGCGGCGAGCACGCGGTACCGGCCGCCCGCCGGCAGCCCGGCGGCGCCGAGCGCGTCCTCCAACGCGCCGGCGTCGACTGGAGCCTCGCCCTCCAGGAGGTCGAACAACGCCTGCGCCGGGATTCCGCCGGCGGCGGCCCGCCGGCGAGTCCGTTCGTCGCGGTACTGGGCGAGGACCTCGGCGATCTCATGGAGCACCCGGGGCGGCGCCGCGTCCGCTTCGGGGACGTACAACTGCCAGGCGTCGTACGGGGAGCTCGCGGCCTCGATCCGCAGTGAGACCCCGCCCCGCGCGGGCGCCGCCCCGGCCTGCCGGGCGGACATGGCGGGCGCGGACGGAGTGCGGGCCACCGTGCGGCCGCTCGCGGTGAGCAGGTAGCAGGGCACCGGGCCCAGGTGGGCGCAGGCCCGGTCGAGCAGTTCGGCGGGTCCGGCGCCGCTCGCCAGCAGCCGGCTCAGCTCGCCGCGCACGATCTCGGGCAGCGCGAAGACCCGGTTGCGGGTCGGGCGGCGGCTGAGGTCGCCCCACTGGCGCAGGTACACCGCCTCGGTCACGGACCGGAAACTGGTGGTCGCCGGCACGGCCGCGACGGGCACCCGGTGGGCCCGGCAGGCGGCGACGAGCTCGTCGGGAACCCGTCCGTGGGTCTCCTCGCCGGCCAGCAGGGCGGTGACCCCGGCCCCGGCGAGGGCGGCCACGAAACGGTCCGCCTTCGCCGGACCGCCTGCGCCCCACCACACCAGTCCGCTGAGGACGAGCTCCCCGGGGCCCAGAAAGCGGCCCGGGTCTTCGAGGTCGGTGGCGGTGACTCCAATGATGTCCTGGCCGAGAAGTGGTTCCTCGCCCCACAGCAGGGTGAGGCCGAGGCTGTCGGACTGGAGCAGGTCGAGGACGTGCATGACGGGACTCCTTGCGGTGGGCGGCGCCCCACATTCGCCAGGTGAATACGAGGAACGCCATCGTAAATGCAAGCTTGAGCCACCGGATGACCTCTTGGTTGATCAACCAAGGCCGATGCCCCGAGGGCTGTGCGATTCCGTGGCCGGGACCAGTCGTTCCGGCCTCCTCGCGTTGCTTCACTGGCGGGAACCCGCGGTTCTCCGTCGTCGGGCCGGAAAGACTGGTGGCCGGAAATGGATCTCAACACGGTGCTCGACGTGCGCGACGCGCGACGCCGCGAACCCTGGCGTCCCGGTGACGCCTGGCTCGGCGGCGGCACGTACCTCTTCTCCGAGCCGCAACCGCACGTCCGCCGCCTCGTCGACCTGTCCCGGATGGGCTGGCCGCCCCTGTCATGGCAGCCCGACGGTTCGCTCGACATCTCCGCCACGTGCACCATCACCGAGCTGTCGCGGTTCGGCCGGACCCTGCCCGCGAGCGCCGCCCCGCTCTTCGAGCAGTGCTGCCGGGCGTTCCTGGCCAGCTTCAAGGTCTGGAACATGGCGACCGTGGGCGGCAACCTCTGCAACGGCCTGCCCGCCGGACCGATGATCTCCCTCACCGCCGCGCTCGACGGCACGGTCCTCCTGCAGGGCCTGGACGGCGCCACCCGCCGCCTGCCGGTCGCGGACTTCGTCCTGGGGCCCGGCGTCAAGAACCTGCGCGAGGGCGAGCTGCTGCGCTCCGTCCGCCTGCCCGCACGCACGCTCGCCTCCCGTACCGCCTTCCGGCAGGCCTCGCTGTACGGGCTCGGCCGCTCCGGCGCCCTCGTCATCGGGGTGTCCGACCCGGCGGACGGCTCCCTCGCCGTCACCGTGAGCGCCGCGACCACCCGCCCGTTCCGCTTCTGGTTCGCGCTGCCGCCCAACGCCGCCGAGCTGCGCGAGGCGATCGACGGCGCCGTCCGGCCCGGTGAATGGTTCGACGACATCCACGGCCTGCCCGACTGGAGGAGGCACATGGCCCTGCGCCTGGCCGAGGAGGTCCGCCGCGAGCTGACATCCCTGGAAAGGACCTTGGGCCGCCCCGTGGAGACTCCCGTGGAGGGATCGCGATGAGCTTCGAGATCGAGATCAACAGGCGGCGCTTCGAGGACGAGCCCCGGGCCGGCCAGTGCCTGCGGACCTACCTGCGCGAGCGCGGCTGGTTCGGTGTGAAGAAGGGTTGCGACCAGGGCGATTGCGGCGCCTGCACCGTCCACGTCGACGGCCGGCCCGTGCACAGCTGCCTCTACCCGGCCGTCCGCGCCGACGGCCGCTCCATCACCACCGTCGAGGGCCTCGCCGGAACCGGTGGCGAACTCCACTCGGTGCAGCGGCAGTTCCTGGACGCCCAGGGATTCCAGTGCGGCTTCTGCACGGCGGGCTTCCTGATGACCACGGCCGCGCTGCAGGCCGAGCAGGGCACCGAACACGACGACGGCAAGCTCGACGACCTGCCCCGCGCCTTCAAGGGCAACATCTGCCGCTGTACGGGCTACCGCGCCATCGAGGATGCCGTGCGCGGGGTCAAGCACACCGAACGCCCTTGCGCGGGCCAGGCCGTGGGCAAGAACCTCGGCGCCCCCGCCGGGCCGCAGGTGGTCACCGGCACCGCCCGCTACACCTTCGACATCGAAGTGCCCGGGCTGCTCCACATGAAGCTGCTGCGCTCCCCGCACCCGCACGCCCGGATCGTCTCCATCGACACCGCCGACGCGCTCCGGGTGCCCGGCGTGCGCGCGGTCCTCACCCACCACGACGCCCCCGAGCGGCTCTATTCGAGCGCCCGCCACGAGCACCCCGGCGAGGACCCGGAGGACACCCGCGTCCTGGACGACGTCGTGCGGCACGTCGGCCAGCGCGTGGCCGCCGTTGTCGCCGACACCGAGCAGGCAGCCGAGGAGGGCTGCCGCCGCGTGGTCGTCACGTACGAGCAACTCCCTTACGTCATTGATCCGGAGCAGGCGATGCGGCCCGGCGCGCCCGTCATCCACGCCAAGGGCCCCGAATCCCGCATCGCCCGCCCGCAGAACAACGTGGTCGGCGAGGCACACGGCACGATCGGTGACATGGAGGAGGGGTTCGCACGAGCGGACGTCGTCTACGAGGAGACGTTCCGGACCCAGCGCGTCCAGCACGCCAGCCTGGAGACCCACGGCTGCGTCGCGTACTTCGAGCCCAAGGAGGACGGCTCCTCGGGGGAGCGGCTGACCGTGCGCTCCTCCACCCAGACGCCCTTCCTGACCCGGCGCGCGATCTGCGCGCTCTACGACCTGCCGGAGGAGGAGGTCCGCGTCGTCGCGGGCCGCGTGGGCGGCGGGTTCGGCGGCAAGCAGGAGATGCTCACCGAGGACATCGTCGTTCTCGCCGCCCTCAGGCTGCGTCGTCCGGTGAAACTCGAATACACCCGGGCCGAGCAGTTCTACGGGGCTACCACCCGTCATCCCTTCAAGGTGACCGTCAAGGCCGGGGCGACGGCGGACGGCACCCTCACCGCCCTGCGCATCCGCGTGCTCTCCAACACGGGGGCCTACGGCAACCACGGTCCGGGCGTGATGTTCCACAGCGTCGGCGAGTCCTTCGCCGTCTACCGGGCCCCGAACAAGGAGGTCGAGGCGTACTGCGTCTACACCAACTGCGTTCCGGCGGGGGCCTTCCGCGGCTACGGCCTCGGCCAGGTCACCTTCGCCCTCGAATCGGTGATGGACGAGCTGGCCCGGCGGCTCGGCATCGACCCGCTCGTCTTCCGCGAGAAGAACGTCATCGGCCCCGGTGACCACATGATCAGCCCGATCGGACACGAGGAGGACCTGTTTGTCGCCTCCTACGGCCTCAAGCAGTGCCTTGACATCGTGCGCACGGCGATCGCGGAGGACCGCAGTCACGAGGAGGTCCCCGAGGGCTGGCTCACCGGGCAGGGCATGGCGCTGGCGATGATCGCCACCGCCCCGCCCGGCGGCCACTACGCCGACGCGCGGGTGAGCCTGCTCTCCGACGGCACGTACGACATCGCGGTCGGCACCGCCGAGTTCGGCAACGGCACCACCACCGTGCACAAGCAGATCACCGCCGGAGCCCTGAACACCACGGTGGACCGCATCACCGTCCGCCAGTCCGACACCGACGTCGTACGCCACGACACCGGCGCCTTCGGCTCGGCCGGCACGGTGGTGGCGGGCAAGGCGGTCCTCATCGCGGCGGGTTCCCTCGCGGAGCGGCTCCGGACCCTCGCCGCCCGCCACACCGGGGTGGCCCGGCACCTGTGCGAGCTTTCCGCCGAGGGCTTCGACTGCGCGGGCCGGCTCGTCACCCTCAAGGAGCTGCACGAGGCCGCGCACGCCGAAGGCAGGGCGGAGGAGCTGGCGGCGGACGGACATTGGGGCGGCTCGCCGCGCTCGGTCGCCTTCAACGCCCAGTGGTTCCGTCTCGCGGTCGACCCGGACACGGGCGAGATGAGGATCCTGCGCAGCGTCCACGCGGCGGACGCCGGCAAGGTGATGAACCCGTTGCAGTGTCGCGGCCAGGTAGAGGGCGGAGTCGCACAGGCACTGGGCGCCACCCTCTTCGAGATCGTGCGGGTCGACGAGCGCGGGGAGGTCACCACTCCCGCCTTCCGCCGCTACCGGCTCCCGCAGTTCGCGGACGTCCCGCGCACGGAGGTGCACTTCATGGAGACGCTGGACGCGATCGGGCCGCTGGGCGCGAAGTCGATGAGCGAGAGCCCCTTCAACCCGGTGGCCCCGGCCTTCGCCAACGCACTGTGCGACGCGACGGGTGTCCGCTTTACCGAGACGCCGGTGACACGGGACGTCGTATGGCGGAAGCGCGATCAGAAGATGCCAGGGAGTAGTGCATGAATGCCTGAAATCTGCGAGGTGTATCGGCTTATCAAACTCGCAGACGAGGTTCCGGGAGGCGGCGCTCCGGGAATGACGTACGCATGGCCAAACTCATGCTGCACGGTGACCTGGACCACCCGGCGACCCTGAGCGTCGCCGACCTGCGGGACTGGGAACCGCACAGGGCCGCGGTCACCTTCGACTGCGCGACGAACGGTCCCCAACACCATGTGTTCGAAGGTCCCCTGCTCCGTGACGTGGTCGCGGACGCGGGCCCGGCCTTCGACGCCCGGCGGCGCAAGGACCGAAGCCGCTTCCTGCTCGCCGTCAGCGGCGGCGACGGACACCACACCGTCCTGTCCTGGGCCGAGCTGGACCCCGACTTCGGCGGCAGCCCGGTCCTGCTGGCCACCCGCCTCGACGGCGACGACCTCGACGAGGCGGGCTGCCAACTGGTGGTGCCCTCGGACCGGTGCGGCGCGCGCTACGTCAGCGCCGTCACACACGTGTGGTTCGGCGCGCTGTCCCCACCCGGCCTCGGCCGGCAGGGAAGTGGGGCGGCCGCCTGAGATCCCGGTCGCCTCCACGAAGTCCGCCGCCGAGGCGCTGCGCCGAGGACTCCTCGTCCGCGCCGACGCCGAGCGGTGCGTCGCCGACGGACGCACCTGGTGGTCCTCGCCGAGAGCCCGTCGTTGCCCGCCGACCTCGTGGAGCGGCTCGCCGTCGACCCCGACGAGGCCGTACGGCTCGCAGTCTCCCTCAGGCCCGAGCTGGACGGGACGCGGCGCATGGCGATCGACTACACGGTCGGGGACTTCGACAGGGGCGACGGCGTGCAGTGGGTACGGGACGGGCACGCCGATCCTGCGGTGCTGCGTCGGGCCGCTTCCCCCGCCCACCCGTTGCTCCGGCGCGCCGCCGCCCAGAGCCCCCACCTGCCGCCCGACCTCGTGCGCCGGTTCGCGCACACCGAGAAGCCCCTGGTGGAGGTCCTCTTGAGCGTGTACCACCCCGACACCCCGGAGGAGGTCCTGATGCGTGTGTACGCGCGGCTCGGTGGGACGTTCTCCGCCTGGATGGCGAAGACGCACCCCCGCTTCCCCATCGAGGGTCTCGCCGCGCGCTACGCGGACCACCCGGACGGGACTACCGTCGGCTGGCCGTCCGGGACCAGGCCGCCACGCCCGCGGCGATCGAACGGCAAAGCCGCCCGCGGCCTCGGGAACGGCTTCGTCGACTTGCCCCAGCAGTACCGCGTGGAGCTAGCGGAGCGCACCGTGGGGCTGCCCCCGCGCCCAGTGGTGGCGCTCCTCACCGCCTTGTACCGGGAGAGCGGCGGCCGGGCCATGGCCGACGACCTCGCGCAGCGCGCCGCGGCCGTGGGGCGCTTGGGCGGGCTCGTCGGCGTGGTCTGGGACGGCCTCCGGGAGGCGGGCGCTCACCGGCAGCTCGCCCAATGGCCCGATGTCCCTCTCTGGAGCCCGGCGATCTCCGGCAGGCGATCGCCGAGTACGAGCGCTACAACCCCCCTTGACATGTCGGCTGGTGGGCAACGGGTGTCGCTGAGGGGGAGGGCAGTTGCGGTATCAGAGGGCTCGATGAGCTGGGATGTTGCAGGTGGCGCCTCGGTCCAAGGACTGAGGCGCCTTTTCGTGTTCTGGGATGTGTTGGTGCTGGTCAGCGTTTCGGGGTGGTGGTCGAGGCGGAGGGCGTCCACACCTTCGAGTACGTTCCCGGCTCCGGCGTCCTGGCGAGCGGCTTCGCGGCGGAGCAAAAGTGCGACGGCCACAGCGCGATCCTCTTCACCCTTCCCGGCTCCGGCCACCTGGGGTGTTTGTCGCGCCTGCGGACGGGGCTGGCGGAACGCTGGAGGGGTGTCGCCGTCGGGCGGGCGTTTCACCGCCCTGTCGGTCGCCCGGGCCTGCGGCGCCGCTTCTCGTACGCCTCCCGGATTCCGCCGGCCAGTCCCAGGAGCACGGCCGTCCCGACCGCCACCTCGGCTGCGGTGCGCAGGCCCCAGCCGTGGACGTCCCCGGCAGCCCGCGGGGAGACCTTGCCCTGCGGGTCGTGCACCACCGCCAGGGACTCGCCCTGCTTCGCGAGCCGCGAGGGGGTGTCCAGGTGGTCCGGGCCGCCCGCGGGGCAGTCCAGGCGGTGGTCGTACGACGTCCGGGTCGTGGAGGTCCAGTGGCCCTCGGCGTCCATGGAGGATTCCGTCTCGGTGTGCTCGGTGACCTTCAGCACGACGCAGCTGATCTCGACGCCCCGGTCCTCCAGCGTGCTGTGCCCCACGGACGCGAGGGCCAGGATGGCACCAAGGCCGGCGGGGAGGGCGGACAGCGCGATGAGCCAGGCTCCGCGCCGGGTGGCGAGGGCGGCGTGCCAGCCGAGCAGGACCAGGGGGAGCAGCAGCCCGCCGAGGAGGAACCCCCAGTTGCCCAGCGACCCGTACGCCGACTCCCAGGCCACCCCGAACGCCAGGGCCGCGGTCAGCGGCGGCGCGGCCAGCGCCACCGCGGTCCGCCAGAGCCCGCGTGCCCATCCCCCGTGCCAGCCCGCCATGCCCGCCCCCCGTGGCTCGTACTCGTGCGCTCCAGGTAACCGCGACGGCACGGGGCACGTAAAGAGCGCGGCTGCCCGGCCCGACTGGCGAGGGAGGCGCCCGGTGACGCTGAAGACCGGGCGGTCGAGTCGATGCTGGTGCAGGCCGCCAGGCGCTGCCGGGCCCGGAAGTGCTGGCGTGCGGCTCCGTTCCCGGACCTGGTGGCCGCAGCGGAGCAGCAGTTGCCCGACGGCCCGGTCCTCGAGGGCGAAGGTCTGGGATGCCGAGGCAGGGCGGCTCTCGTTCGAGGGATTGCAGCGCCGGGCGGCGGCCTGGGGCCACAGCGCCCCCGGCCTGGTCGCCGGCCGCCCGCGCGCGAGGCCCTCCGGGCAGTGTGCGTGGGCGGATGGCGCAGCCCGGCTCAGTACCGCCTGGACCGGGAGGCGGCCGGCGACCGAGCCCTGAACGAAGCGGGCGTCGACCTTGCGCGACCGCTCGCGGACTGGACCGCGCTCCTGTCCGTCGTCCGCGATGCTGCCATGCCGCTGGCCGCGCTCCTGATCACGATGGCCGGGCAGCTGACCGGCCACGGCCGCGGACGCGCCGTTGGCCGCGCTGAGCGCCGCCGGGCGCTGGAGCGGATCTCCGCCCGGATCGGCCGGGAGGCCGCCGACGCGCTGCGCGACGACGCCATGTCCGCCGAAGCGGTGGCAACCGCGCTCGGCGCCGCCCGCTCCAATGCCCTGGTCCTGCTCCTGACCGCGCAGGACGGTCAAGGGCTGCCGGGCGCCGAGCGGTATGTGTGAGACTCCCTCTGATTGATCACTCGGGGGGAGTTTTCGCGTTGAACGCGCTGTTGAAGAGAGTGTGGATCGGGCTGGCCACGACCTTGATCGTGAGTCTGGCCGCCGTGATCCTGCCGGACCACATCCAGATAGCCGACGACGGGCGCGTCCACCTGGGCGCGCCCGCGCCCACGCCGTCCCCGTCCACGGCGGTGCCCACACCGGAGTCCACGTCACCGCCCCTCACACGGGACGCCGTGGACGAGGTGATCCGGACCGCGGTCAGCGCGGCGGGTCTCGACCCGGCGCAGGGCCGCCCGACCGTCGCGGCCGACGCCAACTCGAACAGGACGGGCTGGATGGCCGTCCGCGAGAAGACCGCCGCACGGTCGGAGATGAACGCGATCTGCGCCGACCTGGAGCGCCAGGGCTGGACGCTGAACCCGAGCGGCGACCGCCCCGACGCCTCCCGCAGCTACAAGCGCGGGGGCTGGTACCTGCTGGTGAGCACGCGCGGGAAGACCCAGGCCCCGTCCACCACCTCCGCCTTGACCGGCTCGCAGACCTACCTGACCGTGACCGGACTCCAGCTGAACCTTTCCGACGTACCCCTCCCCGAGATCACCGTCCGCATCGGCTGACCCCTCGCAGGGAAGCCCCCACCGCCTTCCCTGGACACCCCGGCGCCCGGGGCCCGGCCGAGTCGGCCGGCCCTGTGCGGGAGCACTTGTCCCAGCCGTAGCCGCGCCCGACATGGCGACGCCGCTGCTTTCGTCGCCGCGGCTGCCCGAGGCCTCTCCAGGTACGAGAGCCGTCCGTCAGGGGCCAACCGGGCGGGCGGACGAGGGGGAGGGCGCGCAGGAGCTCCCACAGGGGGCGGAATCCGCCGGCCCACTCGGCGAGGACGTGGCGCTCGACCAGGTGGAGTTGCGTGTGCGAGCAGCCGGTGGTGCGGCCCCTTGCTCCAGTAGAGGCCCAGCGCGTACGGCCGGCCCCCGGCGACCTCCGGTCCGGCGCGCCACCGCGCCGCGGGCCCGGTCGCCGCGTCGCGAGGTTGGTCCCGGGCCCCAGACGCCAAGGTGAGTAGTCGCGGCCGCGCGACGTCGCGGAGGGGGTCAGTCCTCGTCGAGGTACGCCTTCGTCGCCGGGCGGTCGCACAGGACGATGAGGAGTACGGCCAGGATGAGCGCGATGACGAATCCGGCCAGTGAGGGGACGGACTCGTCGCGGCTCCAGTCGGCCCCCGCCACCATGCCGCCGATACCGAGGAAGGCGAGGACCGCGGGTATCCCGGCCAACCGGCCCAGGCGGTCGCCTGAGTAGGCCACCCCGGCAAGGACCTTGACTCCGTTGCGCAGGAGGCCCACGCCGAAGGCGAGAACGGGCAGTCCGAACAGCCCGAAGCCGTTCCCGTCCGTGATGAGCAACAGCAGGAACACCGCGCTGCTGACGGTGACGATGCCGAAGGCGATGCCCAGGGCACCCGCGGCGGTGGCCGATCCGGGCCGCCTCCGTTGCGTGGAGAAGTCACTCATGGGTCGAACTCCCTTGTCGTGCGGTTTGGTTGTGGTCTGTGGTGGGCGGCGCGGATTTCCCCGGAGGTTGCTCGCCAGGGCCCGCAGGCCTTCGACGGCGCCGGCCGGGCGCCTTCGGGTTTCGACCTGGCCCCCTGGCGGGGTGCCGGGGTGCTTGCGGGCGTAGTGCTCGATCTGGCGTCTGAGCCCTTCGGACCGTTCGAGCCACGGCGTCTTGAAGCCGCACTCCCCGCACCAGTAGCGGTTGGCCACGTCGGCTCCCTCCCTTCCGTAGGGGTGGGGTGCCGACCACGAGAGTGGTCCCGGCCAGGGCGGCTGCACAGGTCACGCACCCGGCCATTCGTGACCGGCGGTCACGGGTAGGCTCATCGCCGTTCGTTCTGGTGGGTCAGGAGAGATGCTGGATGACAGAGGACCTCGGCACGTTGTTACGCGAGCTGCGCGACGCGGCGAACCTGACGCAGGAGCAGGTTGCCGAACGGTCCGGGGTCAGCGTGCGTACCATCCGCCGGCTGGAGAGCGGCAGGTCCACCAACCATCGGATGGGGACGGTGAACCTGCTCGCGGACGCGCTCGGGCTGGACGAAGGGGGACGCCTGCGCCTGGCGACCGCTCTCGCCGGCCCCGCCGCCGCCCGAGCGGGAGCGGGAGCCGGTACGGCAGCCCGGCAGCCCGCGGCCGTACCGGAAGCCCTCCCCATACCGGGGCAGGGCGCCGGATCGGCACCGCGCTCCATAGCCGGCACCGGCGGTGGTCCCGGCTACGGCCCCGCGGAGCCTCCACCCTGCCGGCCGCCCCTCCACGACGCGCTGGCCGACGCGGCGCACGAGCTGGCGACGGAGGTCCGCCGCCGCTGGCGCCGCGAGGAGGCGCAACGCCACGTCCACGATCCGTTCCCGCTGCCCGTACGGTGGAAGCCGGCGCCCGCCGATCTGACCGACCGGGCGGAGAACATCCAGCGCCTCGGGCCGGGCGAGGTTCCGCGTGCGGTGGACCTGGACGGCGACCTGCGGAGCATGGCCGAGGTCTACCAGCGGATCCCGTCCGGACGGCTGGTGATCCTCGGCCGGGCCGGCTCGGGCAAGTCCATCCTGACGATCAGACTCGTCCTGGACCTCCTGGACGTACTCGAAAGCCCGGCTCCGCACCGGCGCGTGCCGGTCATCTTCAGCCTCGGCTCCTGGGACCCCTCGACCACCGCACTACGCGACTGGCTGATCGGCCTGCTGCTGCGCGACCACCCGCACCTGGCCCGCCGCAGCTCCGGCGGGGCGACCCTGGCCGCCGTGCTGGTCGACACCGACCTCGTCCTGCCGGTTCTGGACGGGTTCGACGAGATCGCCGAAGGCCTGCGGCACGAAGCCTTGGACGCGCTCAACGCGACCTCCGCACCGTTCGTCCTGACCAGTCGGCGCGACGAGTACGCCGAAGCGGTCCGCGAGGCGCACGCGCCGCTCTTCTGGGCGGAGGGCATCGAGCTCACCGACCTGACCCTGGACGACGTCGCCGATTACCTGCCCCGCACCACCCGCACCAGCGCTGACCCATCCGCCTCGCCCTGGAACGTGGTCCTCACGGAACTGCGGACGCGCCGCGACCCGGTCCGCACCCACCACCTCGCCACGGTCCTGACCACCCCGCTCATGGTCATCCTCGCCCGCACCCTGTACAGCGAGGCGCCCGACCGGGATCCCGCCGAGCTGCTGGACGCCGCCCGGTTCCCCTCGGTGAAGAGCCTGGACGAACACCTGCTGGCCGGATTCGTACCCGCGGTCTACCGGCACCGTGCCCCGGAACGGGACGCGGCCGGCCGGCAGCCCAGGGCCCCGTACGCCCATCCCGCGCGGGCCGAACACTGGCTCGGCCACCTCGCCCACCACCTCGGCCGCCTGGACCGCGAGCGCCAGGACCTCGCGTGGTGGCAGCTCGGCGATTCCCTCTCCCGGCCGGCGCGGACCCTGGCCTTCTTCCTGGCCACCGCCCTGAGCGTCACCCTGAGCGACTGGCTGGTCGGTCTGCTGCTCACCACGCTCTCCCTCGGCGAGATCCTGTTGCAGGGCAGTCTCATGGGACCGGCCGCGGGCCTCGGCTTCGGCGCCGTCTACGCGATGGCGGACAGATCCCGCGGCGGGGCCGCCTTCGAGCCGTCCCGCGTACGGATGACACTGCGCGCCGCGCACGACGATCTCGGCCGCCGACCCCTGCGCACCTTCGCCGCCCGGTTCGGCCAGGGCCTGATCGGCGGAGCCGTCATGGGCATCGGATGCGCCTGTGCCCTCACACTCCAACGCGCGCTGGCCGCCGGATCACGGCTCATCGACCCGCACGTCGTGGAAGGCACCGTGATCAACATGGCGGTTCTCGGGCTGATCTTCGGCTCGGCCGCCGCCCTCGTCCTCGGGCTCATGACCGCGCTCGAGGCACCCGTCGACGTCACCACGGCCGCCACCCCCGTAAGTCTGCTGGCCGCCAACCGTACGACGGCGGGCCGACGGTTCCTCATCCTGGCCGTGGCGCTCGGCCCGGCCATCGCCCTCGGCGGGTACCTGGTCGTCGATCTGCTCCGGGGCTTCATGGGACCGCTGAACTGGGAGCCGCGGGACGGACTGTTCATCGGCGCGGTCGGTGGCCTGGGCGGCGCCGCCTCCTACGTGCTCACGTTCACCGCCTGGGGCCAATGGGTCGTGCTCGCACGGGTCTGGCTGCCCTTGACCGGGCGGCTCCCCTGGGACCCCGCCGCGTTCCTGGACGACGCCTACCGGCGCGGAGTGCTGCGCCAGACCGGAGCCGTGTACCAGTTCCGGCACGTCCGGCTGCAGCACCACCTCGGACACGCCTACCGCCGCCGGCACCGGGACTTCGCACCGGCCGCGTTCACGCCCCCTTCGACCGGCGCCCCGTAGCCGACCGGCCGGTCACTCTTCGGCCGGTCACTCTTCGGCCGGTCACCGACCGCCGGTCACCAATGGCCGGTCGCCTGGCCTGTTGTCCGGACGTACGGGGACACCAGCATCGGGACGTCCGGCTCGCGGCGGCCCACCGCGCCGCGAGCCCACCCCGACGAAAGGCTCCCGATGACGTCCCTGCGCCTCACCTGGTCCGAGGCATCGACTTCGGCATGTGGCAGGACCGCGGGGCCGTCCTGGCCACCGAACTCAACCTCGCGGGCGCCCGGTGCGCGGCGAGCTCGTCGTCGTCCGGTTCCGGGCAGTGCGCCGGCCACGGCCCGTACGTCTACCGGTATCACGCCCCATACCGGCGACAACGACGTCGTCGACGTCCACACCGCGGCGGCTTCCCACACCGTCAAGACCCGCCTGGACCAACTGGGCACCGCCGGCCGCCTCGTCGACTACGGCAACGGCGCCTCGCTGGCCCCGGCCTGCGACGGCGGCCACAACTACGGGTGCTGGGTGCCGGACTTCGCCGACTACATCCCCCGACTCGAAGCGGCCTTCGCCGCGGCGGGCTGACCCGGACGGGACGCCGTTCCGCCGACCCTTCACAGGTGCAGGAGAAGACATGGAAGAGAAGGACACCCACGAGCAGCCGACCGACGAGGCCGCTGCGCTGGCGGCCGAACGCGGGCTCGGCACGTGGCGGCAGACGTTCCGGTGCAAGTCCAGCCGCCTGGTCCGCAAGCACAACGCGTCGCGCCTCTACCTCTACGACGGTGGCACGGTGGTGACGGGCCCCGAGGGGTTCCGGGCCGCGTACGACTGGCGGACGGTGCGGATCCTGCGGTACTTGAGCACGCGCAACGGCGTCCCCTGGGACGCCCGGTACACGCTGCTGGACCCGCACGGCGCGGCGGTGAACATCGGCCCGGGCCTGCGGGTCTTCCTCAAGGAGGAGAAGCAGTTCCTCGGCATCACGTCGGTGGTGCAGGGCGCCCTCTTCCTGTGGCCGGAGGTCTGGGGCGCGCACATGATGCAGGCCGTCACGCGGACGCAACTGCCCATGGTCATCAGTGCCATCGAACGCGGCGAGACGGTGGACTTCGGCGCGTACAAGGCGGATCGCCACCGTGTCACGGGCCGTAGGTACTCCAGCGCTTGGTCGGACATCACCGAGATCCGTACGTTCGACGGCACGCTGATCTTCAAGAGCCCCCAGAAGCGCACCACCGTGGACAGCGCACACATGGACAACATCGCCAACCCGGACCTGTTCCTGCAGCTGTGCCACCGCCTCACGGCCTGACGGTACGCGGGCGACACGGACGACCGGCGACGCGCGCACCGCGCCTGCGGATAGACGGCGACCCCTGCTCCTCCGCTCGGTTCCAGCTGCATCGGCGAGAGTGCACGCGGCGAGCCCTGCGCCCGCGGCCAGCGGGTCCAGCCGGGTGGTGAAGTGCTTCGTGTCCTGCTCCACGACATCGGCTACGCCGTGTCTCGTGGATGATTGCACGAGGTGAGCGGTTCCCTGAGCTGCTTCATGTACGAGACGGGCCTGACGGCCACCGAGAGTGCCCGCCCCTCCAAGTCCTGGTTGCGGGACGGATCCGGACGAGGGCTGCTCCATGCTCCGTACGAGCCGAAGGCCGGCGGGCCGGTCAGAGGATGTTATGCCGCGACAGCGCCGGAAACCGAAGAAGACGTTCGTGCTCATCCACGGTGCCGGCGACGTCGGCTGGTACTGGCACCTGGTCGAAACGGAGCTCCGGGCGCGCGGGCACGGCGTGGTCGCTCCGGACCTTCCGGGCGGTGACGACTCGGTGACGCTCGACGACTACGCCGACGCCGTGGTCGAGGCGGTCGCCGACCGCCAAGACCTCGTGGTCGTGGGGCAGTCGTTCGGCGCATTCACCGCACCTCTGGTCGCCGTGCGTCGTCCGGTCGCCTCGCTGATCCTGGTTGCCGGAATGATCCCCGCGCCGGGCGAATCACCGGCCCAGTGGTGGAACAACACCGGCTACACCGAGGCCGTGCGGCGCCAGGCCGCCAGGGACGGCGGCCTTACCGGAAACAACGACCCCTTCGTCGCGTTCTACCACGACGTGCCCCGCGAAGTCGCCGAGGAAGCGATGAGCAAGGAACGGGCCCACCCGTCGGCTGCCGCGTCGGCCCGGCCGTGGCCGCTCGACGCCTGGCCGAGCGTACCGACCCGGTTCGTACTGTGCACCGAGGACCGCTTCCTCCCTCCCGGCTTCCTGCGCCGGCTCGCGCTGGAACGTCTCGGAGTGGTCCCCGAGGAGATCACCGCGAGCCACTGCGTGGCACTCAGCCGCCCTGTCGAGCTGGCCGACATCCTGGCCGGCCCAGGCGAGAACTGACGTCATGCCTCGCCCGCGAGCCAGGGCGCAGCTACGCAGCTTGCGCCAACCCGGTGTCGGCGCTTCGTCAATCCGGAGCCTCTCCGGGGGAAGGGGGCCCAGCAGGTCCTTCCCCCACGGACCGGGCCCCGCCCTCATCCGCTGACCCGTGCAGCCCGTCACATTTCGGCACGCCGGTCCGTCAGGGAGATGAAGCCGCCGAACCGGCCGACACGAGGGAGCGCAACCATGACGAACACCTTTGGCACTCCAAGCTCCCGGATACCGGAGTCAGGGGTGAACACTGCGTTCCCGCGCAAGGCCGGAGCGACCAAGGACGAGGACCGCTTCATCCTGCTGGAACCCGGTGCCGTCCGGCCGGGCCGCGTACCGCTGCCACCCGCCTTCGCGGTCAAGGCCACCACGGCCGACACCGAAGGGCGGCTGTCGCTCCTCGAAGTGACGCTGGTGAAGGACATTCCGCGCCACGTCCACCACCGGGCCGACGAGTGCGTCTACGTCCTCGAAGGAGCGCTCGCCATCGAGTTCGACGACCGGACCCACTCCGCGCCGCAAGGGACCTTCGCCCTGCTGCCCCGTGGCGTCCCGCACGCCCTGCGCCGCGCCTCCGACCTGCCGCCGCGCGTCCTGCAGATCTCCTCCCCGGGCGGCTGGGAATGCTACGTCGAGGACCTGATCGAGGCAGGCCCGACCGTCCTCACCGGTGGGGAACTGGACCCGGCGAAGATCAACCCCATCGCCGCCCGACACCACATCGACTACGAGGAACGGCGCCCCTGAGGAACCCGCCGGGCCTGCCGGCGGCGCAGGGGGCGCCGCGCTCACCAGGTGGGGCGGATCGGGCCCCGGTGGCGTGAGCCTGGCCAGGTCCACGACGAGTTCACCGAAGCGAGCTTCGCCAAGTGCCGCCCGCCAGGGGGCGACGGCGGCCTTGGCGGCCCGGTCCGCGGCGCGGGTGGCGGCCCGGCCGGCCTCGGTCAGCCCCAGCAGGCGCGCACGGGTGTCGTGCGGGTGCGGCAGCCCCCTGGACCCACTAGGAGTTGTCGTCAAAGTGTCACGCCCACATCAGCAGTGATGCGAGGGTGACGGCTGCTTGGTAGGACTGGGCGGTCTTGTCGTACCGGGTGG